>QLUI01000001.1 GCA_018725345.1 Bacillota bacterium
AGCCATGTGTCGCGCAAATCGACCAGCAATTTTTCAACTTCTGCCAAAGGCGCCGCTTCTTTTTTTAGATTGGCAGTCACAAGGCGTTGATGCATATAGTCGTAAAGCAGGTAAAGGTTATCGGCCATCTCTCCTTGGTTTGGATTGAGGGCATTCATCAGTTCAAAAAGAATATCCTGCGTCTTGACGTTGTTAATATGGCTTTGTTCAAGCTTGTTTTCCGCCAAGCCTATTTGTGCCAGTTTAGTAAATTTAATCGCGCCGTTGTAGAGCATGATGATTAGCTTTAGGCCAGACGCAGTTTCTACTTGGTTGTGCAAATATGTGCGGTAAGGGTTTGCCAGCATCTTTGAGCCTCCTTTTCTAACGCTTTGTGTCCAGCAGCAGGCCAATCATTTCTTGGATTTGCGCGGCCAGCCTAAGTAAACGCTCCGGGGGTATTTCACGAATCAGCTCATCAGTCTCTTTGTCGATAACCTGCACCATTACTCTGTCAGATTCGTCATGGATTTTAAAGCGCAGACTGAAACTAAATGCGTCTAAAGCACTGTTTACTTTGCTGACGGCAGTATCTATTTCCGTAGCCGAATGAGACGAAGGATGAGCTTCCGTGTTAGGGCTAGGGGTTCCTTTAATGCTTTCTTCTTTTTCTCGTGTTTTGCCCGGATGGCTGAGTTCATTTGTAACGTTTCTAAGCCCGTCCGGTGTAATCGCAGACAGGGAATTTGCTGCTCCGATTTTCACCGTTTCACCTCCTCATCTTCGCTCAGGCGAAAATTGCATACTACTCATTTTGCCTAATATTTTCGGCAAAAACTAAAAAAACTTAATACTCCTGCAAAAATATAGTAAAGTTTTTCAATCTGGGGCCGATCAAGAATATAGAAATAGAAAGAACTGCTGTCTCGTGAAGTGGGGGATGAGCTGTGAAGGTACAAGGGGTGGATCCTGTCATTATGAGCAGGATTCAGGAAAAAGTAAAAAAACAGTTGGTGCAAGATAGCCGACAGGTTGAGTTTGCCAAAGATCGCCAAAACAGCCAAGAGCAAGAACGGCAAGCACCGGATCGAGAAGAATTGGCTGCGATGGTGCAGAAGCTAAACAAAATGGCAGACTCTTTGGGTATTAATTTGCTCTTTGTCTTGATTGAGGATGATGCTCCTCGGTTGTTTGCGCTCAACAGAACAACGCAGGAGCTGATTCATCAGCTCTCTCCCGCAAAAGCCCGGGAAATGTTGACAGAAATGAAAAGCTTTGTAGGTATGTTGGTAGATCAACTTTCATGAGGGGGATGGAGCGTGGCGGCTACGGTGACGGAATTGCTTGAGCAGTTGAGCGCTAATTATCAGCAGCAGTATCTGCTCTACCAAAAGGTATATCAAATAGCGCAAGCGGAAGGCGCGCTGATTGAAACCAAGGAAATGTTGCAATTAATTGAATTACTCCATTGTGCAGAGGAAATTATGCGGCGCATCCATGATTTGGAGGAGCCGCAAAAAAAGAACAGAGAGTTACTCCGTAAGGCTTTGCCTGGCAATAGCATTTCACTCGATCTGCTTGCTTGTTTGACAGAGAGCCGGGTTTTCCTCCGCTACAAAAAAGTGCTGGCGCAATTGGCTGAAATTTTGGCAGAGATAGAACAACTAAAAAATAAAAATATCGTTCAGCTAACACAAATGAGGCTGGCAAAAAATCGGCTATAAACAGAGCTCTGTTGACTGTGAGCAATCCGCTGTTTATTTGTCGTGTCTTTTTTTCGCGGAAAAACTACATATTATGTTAAGCATTTCTACTTTTATGCCATTTTATTCAATTTATGTTAAACTTATGTTAAGCATTTCTACTTTTATGCCATTTTATTCAATTTATGTTAAACTTATGTTAAACATTTCTACTTTTATGCCATTTTATTCAATCTTTGCAGGAATTTTTCCATTTTTAGCGAATGGTTTCAGCGAATGGTTACGATGTGACGATATGTCAGCAATTACACGGTTAGGCATCTCGAAAGGTAAGACTGCTAAAAGGCAAGGAGGCGATGATGATTAACGGGTTATGGACAGATAAAGTTTCTCTCGTGTTGCAGAAAAGCCTTGACGCAGCGGGAGAACGGCAGCGTGTCATGGCTCATAATATTGCCAATCTTAACACGCCGCTTTTCAAAAGAAAAGAAGTTCGCTTCGAAGAAGAATTGCGCCAGGCGTTGCTGGGTCCGTCCCGCCTGCCCCTTGCCGCCACTCACCCCCGCCACATGGGCAAAGCTCCCAGTCTGCAAGATGTGAGCCATGAGCTTAAAACTGATTTGCAGTTAAGCATGCGGCCTGACGGCAACAATGTGGATCTAGAACGTGAAATGGCTATGCTTGCCGCAAACCAGTTGAACTATAACGCCTTCGTCCAGTTATTAAGCGGTCGGCAGGCTTCATTGCGTTATGTGATCCATGAAGGGAGAAGGTAAGCATGCAGATTTTTAAGGCGATGCAGATTTCCTCATCCGGGTTGACGGCTGAACGCTTTCGCTTGGATTTGATTGCCAATAATATTGCCAACGCTCATAGCACTCGGACTGAACAGGGTGGCCCTTACCGGCGCAGATCAGCCGTTTTCGCAGAGAAAATGGATGCCGCCCGCCGCAACCTACAGGGCGTGCGGGTGATGGCAGTAAGCGAAGACCAGACACCGCCACGGTTAGTTTACGAACCGGGACACCCAGATGCAGATGCGGCTGGCTATGTGGCTTACCCAAATGTAAATGTGATTCAGGAAATGGTAGATATGATTACGGCCACCAGGGCTTACGAGGCTAACGTTACAGCTTTAAATGCAACAAAGAGCATGTTTCTAAAGGCGTTGGAAATTGGCAGAGGATAGGTGAGTCAAAATGAGAATTCAGGGGAACAACCCCTTTATCCCGACGCAATGGCAAAAAATTCAGCCGGAAATACAAAGCAGGCAGACGGAGGGCTTTGCGGCTGCGTTAAAAAGCGCCCTAAGCGATGTGAATAAGCTGCAGCTTCAGGCAGATGAATCTGTTAAAAAGTTGGCTATGGGTCAGGGAGAAGATATCCACCAGGTGATGATTGCGGTTGAGCAAGCTAAGCTTGCCATGCAGCTGACGGTGCAGGTGCGCAATAAAGTTGTTGAGGCTTATCAGGAAATTTCACGGATGCAGATTTAGTGACCAGCCAATTTGCAAGTGACAGCTGTCAACTGGCCACGGGTCATCGTTTGCCCAGGACAGGCAGAAAGGGGCAATGAGTTTTGGCGGAAGAAAGCCGGGCCGCATTCTCGATGTTTACGCTACAAGAGCGTTGGCAGCAAATCAGCAAACAAAAGAAGCTAGCTGTGATCATTTTGCTTGTAGCAGGTTTTGTTTCGCTTTTTTATTTGGGGCAGGCACTTTCCCGTCCAAGGATGGCGCCTTTGTTTTCGGGATTGGAGCCGGCTGATGCCGGGCGGATTACTGCTCGGTTGCAGGAGCTGAATGTGCCTTATCAGTTGGCAGATGAGGGTAGAACCATTCTGGTCGGGCAGGATCAAGTATATGAGATGAGAATTCAGTTGGCCAGCGCAGGAGCGCTGGTCGGGGGCAGCGCTGGATTTGAACTTTTTGATCGGACACAGCTTGGGGCTACCGATTTTAATAGACGCCTGGATTATCTGCGAGCGCTCCAAGAAGAGCTCCGACGGACCATTGTTCAGTTGGAAGAAGTTGAGCAAGCCCGGGTACACTTAGCCCTCCCCGAACCAAGCGTCTTTGTTCAGGATACGGCAGAGCCGACTGCGTCGATTGTGCTACGGCTTAGACCTCTTTCTCGCCTGCAGCCTGAGCAGATCCGCGGGATTGTTTATCTGGTAGTGGGCAGCGTGGAAAACATGACTGCGGAAAATGTGACTGTGATTGACACACAGGGAAATATTCTTAGCGATTTAACCACGGAGTTGTCTTCCTCCGGCCAGTTAGCCGAGGCTTCTTTGCGGCAGTTGGAGGTGAGGCGTTCCTTCGAGAAAGAAATGGAACAGCGCGTCCAGCGGGTGCTGGAGCGGGTTCTAGGTGCGGGTCAGGCGGTCGCTATGTTGACGGCGGAACTTGATTTTGATTCCCGTGAATCAAGCATCATCACTTTTGCGCCCGAAGGAGTGCCTCGGAGCAGAACCGTTGCGAGGGAAATATTTGAGGGGACAGGAACCATGCCTGGGGAAGCAGGTACGGACAGTAATATCCCCGGTTATCCTTTTGCAGTCGGCGGCGGCGATTCTCGTTATGAGCGGGATGATGAAACTATTAATTACGAAATCAGCGAAACAACGGAGCGGCAGATTCAAGCGCCGGGGCGCTTGGTCCGCTTGCACGCTGCCGTTGTTGTTAATGATAACGGAGGCGTGCTGACAAATGAGCAGCTCGCGCAGATTAACGAGCTGGTCGAGGCTGCCATTGGTTATCAGGTAGCGCGTGGGGACAGCATCAGTGTGCAGGGAATGAATTTTGATACTTCACAACTAGAGGAAGCCAAGCGAGAGATGGACGAGGCTTTGCGCAATGAGCAAAGGGGACAACTTATCTATCTGGGCGTAGCCATTTTGCTCTTGGTTTTGTTTTTCGTGCTCGTATTGCGGGCTAGAGGAGCACGCCGCGAACGAGAGTTAGAAGCTCAGCTTGCCACAGTGCCGCACATGCCCTTTTTAGAAGAAGCGCCGGCAATCGGCGAGCTGCCAAGGGAAGAGGAACTTTTGCACAAACGTGTCCGCCAACTGGCGGAGAAGGAACCTGAAGCGGCAGCATATTTGATCCGGGCTTGGCTGGCTGAAGAATAGGGGAGATAGTTTTTGGCACGCAATAAATCCAATGGTCTAAAAAAATCGGCTATTTTGCTGATGGCACTGGGGCCGTCAGTCTCGTCTAGAATTCTCAGGCAGTTTACTGAGGCCGATATCGAGCGTATCTCCCTGGAGATTGCCAATACCAACAAGGTGGAAGTGAATACCATGGAGGAAGTGCTGGAAGAATTTTTATTGCTTAGCCAAGCGCAACGCTATATATTGGACGGCGGATTAGATTATGCGCGTAACCTTTTGGAGCAGACACTAGGTATTCAGAGAGCGACTGAAATTATTAAAAAGCTAAAAGAAGCTTCGCAAATTAAACCATTTATGTTTGTCAGGAAGGCTGACCCTAAGCAGTTAACAAACTTGATTGGCCAAGAGCATCCGCAAACTATTGCCTTAATACTGTCCTATCTTGACCCGCTGCAAGCTTCTCAGGTTTTGGGCAGTCTGCCTGATGAACAGCAACCTGAGATAGCTCGGCGAATTGCGCTGATGGATCGGACTTCGCCTGAGGTCTTAAAAGAAGTGGAGGGAGTGCTGCAAGAGCGTCTTTCTTCCGTAGTGCAGCAAGATTTTGCTACCGCAGGCGGGATTCAGTCGCTGGTGGACATTTTAAACAATGTGGATCGTGGCACAGAAAAACTAATTTTGGAAGAGCTGGAGAAAGATGATCCCAAGCTTGTCGATGAAATACGTAAGTTGATGTTTATCTTCGAAGATGTAACCGCCTTGGACAACGCTTCCATTCAGCGGATTATTCGTGAGGTTGACCAGAAGGACTTGGCTTTGGCGCTTAAAGGCTCCAGCGAGGAGGTTAAGGAACGCATTTTCCGCAATGTTTCCAAGCGGGCAGCAGAAATGTTAAAGGAGGATGTGGAGTCTATGGGGCCAGTTCGCTTGCGTGAGGTGGAAGAAGCACAACAGCGGATTGTAAGTGTTGTTCGTAAGCTCGATGAGACTGGTGAGATAATTATTTCACGGGGTGGTGAAGATGCCATTATTCTCTAGGCTGCTTAAAGCAGAGCAAGTAGCAGTCACCGAAAAGATCTGCCGTCTTGCTTACCATGAAGCAACTTTGCCTGCCGGCGCGGGAGGGAGCGAGGCACCAGGTGATGCAAATCCTGTCACTTGTGTCATGGTGGAGGCAGAGGAGCGTGCCTCTGAAATGCTGGCGGCTGCGGCAAGACAGAGTGCGGAAATCTTGACATCTGCTAGTAGTGAGTGTGAGGAGCTCCTTCATCAGTCAAAAATGAAGATTCTTATTTTGGAAGAGGAAGCACGTAAACGTGGCTATGACAAAGGTTATCTGGAAGGCTTGGGGGCAGGGCAAACTGTGGGAATCGGTTTGCAGCGCGAAGCTGAAGCCATGCTCCGGGAAGCTGTCGAGTTTCGCGAGAGGGTTTTGGAGCGGGTGGAGCCGCAAGTGGTGGAATTAGCTGTCTGTGTGGCGGAGAAATTGGTGGGGAGACAGCTGACTATTGAACCGGAAACCGTAGTCACTATTGTCCGGGAAGCCTTGCGCCTGCTTAATGAGTCCGGCGAAATTCTGATCCGCCTTCATCCTGGTGATTTACTGCTCTGCCAGGCAAGGCTACCTGACTTGCAGGCAGAAGTGCGCGAGAATAGTTCGCTTAATCTTTTTGCCGACCCGCAACTGCCGGCAGGCAGTTGCCGTGTGGAAACAAACGGTGCCTTGATTGAATGTATGCTCGATGAGCGCTTTGTTGCGCTGCGTGCAGCATTAGCGGATGTGGCTAATCATGGATAAAGAACTATGCCGTCTGCAGCAGCAGGAAGACGAAAATACTTCTTCGCTCTGCTCCCACCCTAGCCCTCACCCTAGCCCTCTCCCAGAGGGAGAGGGGAATTGTGGGGGAGGGAGAGGGGAGTTGCCGGATGGATTGGATTTATTGCCATATCTGCGTGCGACTAAAGCTTTTCCCCGTGCTAAAATTATCGGTCGCGTGACCCAGGTGGTCGGTCTGACCATCGAGGTGCGAGGTTTGCAGGCTTTTGTGGGTGAAGTATGTCAGATTTTCGTCGACACCGAAGCTACGCCTGTGGCGGCTGAGGTGGTAGGGTTTAAAAACGGTCATGTGTTGATGATGCCTTTGGCTGACTTGCGTGGCATTGCTCCAGGTTGTCAAGTTTTGCCTACCGGTAGCGCGTTTAAGGTGCGTGTGGGACCGGCTCTTTTAGGACAAGTGTTGGACGGGATGGGCATTCCACTAGATGGCAGCGCGCCGAGTGGTCTGAGGTGCAGTTACCCTGTCGATAATGATCCTCCTAATCCGCTGACGCGGCAACGGATTAGGGAAGTATTGCCTACCGGTATTCGCGCCATAGATATGTTTCTGACCTGCGGGCAGGGTCAAAGGATTGGCATTTTTGCCGGCAGTGGTGTCGGTAAATCGACCATGCTGGGTATGATTGCCAAGCAGAGTGAGGCAGACGTAAATGTAATCGCGCTTGTAGGCGAGCGAGGCAGAGAAGTGGTAGACTTTATCGAGCGTGACTTGGGTCAGAAGGGGCTCGAGCGTTCTGTGGTGGTGGCCGTCACATCAGATCGACCTTCCTTGCTGCGTATAAAAGGAGCGCTGGTGGCCACGACTATCGCGGAGTATTTCCGTGATCAAGGTAAAAAAGTGATGCTGATGATGGACTCGGTGACAAGGTTGGCTATGGCTCAACGGGAAGTCGGTCTGGCCATCGGCGAGCCGCCTACTGCCAAGGGTTATACGCCGTCGGTATTTGCCCTCTTACCTAGACTGCTGGAACGAGCGGGCACATCAGCAAAGGGATCTATTACCGGTCTTTATACTGTGCTGGTTGACGGCGATGATTTTAACGAGCCGATAGCTGACGCAGTGCGGGGCATCTTGGATGGACATATTATCCTTTCCCGCGATTTGGCTGCAAAAAATCATTTTCCCGCTATCGATGTTTCAAGGAGTATCAGCCGCTTGATGACGGACTTGGTAGATAAAGAACATCAACAACTGGCAGGGCGCTTCCGTGATTACCTTTCCGCCTACTACGAAGCGGAAGATTTGATTAATATCGGTGCTTATGTGCAAGGCAGCAATCCCAAGGTTGATAAGGCTCGTCAATATATTAGCCAGATGCTTTCCTTTTTGCGCCAAGATGTAACTGAGTGTGAGCCTTTCGCGGTTGCCCGGGACAATCTGGAAATTCTCCTGGGGAAGGAGTAGATCTTAGTGTATAGCTTTCCTTTACAGAAAGTGCTCGATTACCGGAAGAACAGGGAAGAAGAAGAGCAACGTCGCCTGAGCCAAGCAACCCGGGAGGCGGAAGCCTCCAGAGCGGCACTGGTCAGGCTACAGGATGATTTGTTCAGACTGCAGGAAGATGTCCTCCTTTGCCAGTCCGGACAGATTGATGTGCAGCGTGCTCTGGTCACTTGTGACTACAACGTGCTGCTCGCTGGTCGCATTAAAGAAGGGGAACAGGTGGCAGCCCGCTCGGAAGCTCGCCTGCACGAACAACTGCTCCTGACGGAAAAGTGCTGGCAGGAACGCAAAGTGATGGATACTTTGCGTGAAAAAGGAGAAACACGTTTTCTGTACCAGTTGAGCCGGGCGGAACAACGTGAGAATGACGAAATGGCGAGTTTTATCTACCAGCAGCGCAAGCAGCAAGGCTAAGAGAGTTTTGTGAGAGGAGGTGATAATCATGGAAATGAATACTCTTTCCCAGATTGTTCCGGCGATGCAGAGCAAATTTATGCATCCGCTTGCCGGGAGTGGGCAGCAAGCAACTGGTTTTGCAGGCCTGCTTGCTAGCTTGCAGCAGCAGCCGGGGTTTGGTCCGGAAGTTGCCATTGTGGCTGCGCAATTGGCCGGCCAAGCAGAGCAGCAGGGCGCGTTGTCAAAATTGCTTGTCGCCTTACTGCCTCAAATGATGCCGCTGCAGACGCCTGAAGGCAGTGCATCGACTCTGCTTCAAGAAAATGGAGCAAGCGCCTGTGCGGCACTATGGTTGCCGGCGGTTTTGCTGGGATTGCCGCTTCAATCCCAGCAGTTTCCCGCCGGCGGTGCAAGTGGCAGAGCCTGTGCCGGTGGAACAACTGTCCTTTTCGGCAATGTGCTCCAGGCTGCAGCAGCGGCCAAACTGGGAGCGGAAAAGCTGCAGCCTGAAACTCCGGCGGCTGCGCTCCAAGATGCTGTAGTTGCTAAATTTGGGCTGGATTACTTACTGCCGGAGCCGGTGACGGCCATCTCCCAAGCAGCCTCAGTGGCCAAACAGGGAGCGGAAAATATTTTGTCGGAAACTTTGCCTGTGGAAAAAAATGCTGCGGCTGCAGACAAACCAGCGCTAGAAAAAGGAACACTGCTCCATTTGCAAACGGCAAATAAAGAAGTCGCCGAGTTGCCTGTTTCCCGCATCAGCAAATCGGAGTCGCCATCAACAATTCAGGGCTCCTCAGCCTTGAGCTATCAGGCTTTTTCAGATAGACCAGCGCTTACGGCAACAGCAGTTCGCTTTGCCGAGTCGCCACTTGGCCGGGTAGCGTTGGCGGAGCAGGTATTGGAAAAAATGGTATTTAGGAAAGATTCGGAGGGAGATTCCACCTTGTCTGTCCGGCTTAGACCTGCGGCGCTTGGGGAGGTACAAATCAGCCTGCGTCTGGAAGAAGGCCGGTTAGTGGCAAGGATTGTGACGGAAAACCTGTATGTGAAGGAAGCGCTTGATGCCGCTCTTGGACAGGTAAAACAACGCCTGGAAGCGCAGCAGATTCAAGTGACGGAATTGACGGTGACAGTAGACAGTCAGCAGGACTTTCGGCAGGACAGAACGTTTAATCCGTTCTGGCAGCAAACGGAAATTAAGGACAAACGACCTGCCATGGCAACAATCGGTGAGGAAAGGGGGGGAGGGCAGCTTGTCAGTCAGCGTCAAGGGTTGATTGACGCCCGTGTCTAATAGGTTATGGATAACTGCGAGTAATTACGATAATGGAGGTAATAAACAGATGACAGCGATAACGGCTTCAGGGGCCGCTCCGACAACGTCGACTAAAGCACAAGCTTCTACCGGTGCCATGCAAGCTCTGGGTAAAGATGTGTTTCTAAAACTGCTGGTGACACAATTGCGCTACCAGGATCCGTTGAAACCGCAAGATAATAGTGCCTTTGTTGCACAGATGGCGCAATTTACTTCGCTAGAACAACTGCAGAATATTAATGCTACACTGGCACAGCTAGTGACAATGCAGTCCAAGGAGGCAAATAATTTTATCAGCAATGCTCCGGCATACTTGGGTTTAGTGGTCACCATGGCGGGAAAAGATGGTGAAATTGTTTCAGGTACGGTCAGTGCAGTGGAATACGAGCAAGGAAAACCTTTGCTGGTAATTGATGGTGTCCGCCATGGGCTTGAGAAGTTGTTGTCAGTTAGGGGCAGAGAAGCTTGATAAAGCAATTTTTTTGGGTGACACAGTCTGAAAATTAGTTTCCCAGCGGTTGAGAAAGGGCAATGAATTAGTGTTAAAGCAGGTGGTGAAGAGTGATGAATTCAGGCAAGATCCGTTTTCCGGGACAAGTTGCGGCGCCCACCGTGGGGCAGGTTCCTCCCAAAGCGCCGCTTAGGCAAAATGGGGCAGGAGTGACACCTTTTGCTCAGCTTTGGCAGGAGACGCTGCAAAAGCAGGAAGCAGTAAAGTTTTCCGCCCATGCGCTGCAGCGGTTGCAGGAGAGACGGATTACGCTGGGAGAAAATGAACTGACTAGAATCAATCAGGCTGTCAGCGCAGCCGAGAAAAAGGGGGCGCGGTCTTCATTATTGTTGTATGAGGATTTGGCCTTGGTGGCAAGTGTAAAAAACAGAACAATTATAACCGCCCTAGGTGGCGAAGATATGCGCGCTCATGTTTTTACCAATATTGACAGCGCAGTAATTATTAAATAAGTGGCCGGACCTCTATTAGAGGAAGCCACGGTCGTGGAGTGAGAGAAGCGGCCAAACCCTCAAACTAAGGAGGTTAGCTTTATGCAAAGATCATTGTTTGCGGCGGTAAGCGGTCTGCGCAATCATCAAGTTAAGATGGATGTGATTGGCAACAATATCGCCAACGTTAATACGAGCGCCTTTAAAGGCGGGCGGGTTCGTTTTCAGGATATTTTGAGTCAAAATATTCGCGGCGCAAGTGCGCCCCAATTAGGCATGGGAGGAATCAATCCCGCTCAGGTGGGTCTAGGGATGAGTATCGGAGCCATCGACACGATTCATACTCAGGGGAGCCTGCAAAACACCGGACGGTCAACAGATTTGGCTATTCAAGGTAACGGCTTCTTTGTGATGAGTAATGGCACAAGCCAGTTTTATACGCGGGACGGAGCCTTTTCAGTGGGCGCCGACGGAGAACTGGTAAACGCAGCCAGCGGCTTTAAGCCGTTGGGCTGGGCAGCCGATGCTGCCGGAAATATCGATACCACTTCTCCGCTGCGTGCGCTTAATATCCCAATCGGCAACCGTGTTAACACCCGGGCTACCGAGAACCTGGTTTTAGGCGGCAACTTGAACGCGTTGGCTGCCATCCCAGGCCCGCCGCCTGCTCCACCCTCACATACTACTGAAGTGTTAGCCTATGACTCCCAAGGCGGGATGCATACTATCGCTATAGCGTTTAGCAAGACAGCAAGCAACGCTTGGAGCTGGACGGCTACCAGCGGTGCTCTTCCCATGACTGGCAGCAGTGGTACGCTGACTTTCGCTGCAACCGGCAATCTTACAGCTTCTACAGGTGGTCCTATTGCTTTCTCTCCGCCGGGGGTTGCACCGCTTAGCATCGCCCCTGATTTCTCGGGGCTTACCCAGGTGGTGGGTCGAAGCAGCGCGCTGGTTCGTTCCCAAGATGGATTTCGCGTGGGCGAACTGGAGAGCTTTATGATTGGCAATACCGGGGTGATTAACGGTGTTTACAGCAATGGCTTGGTGGTTGCCTTAGGACAGGTGGCTCTCGCCGGTTTCCCGAACCCGGAAGGATTGCAGAAGGCGGCGGCAAATATGTTTCAGCTTTCCGCCAACTCAGGGCTGCCTCGTATCGGCGGTGCTGGTCTTGAGGGACGGGGAACTATTGAAACGGCTTCGCTGGAAATGTCCAATGTGGATCTGTCTGTGGAATTTACGGAAATGATTACCACTTCCCGGGCATTCCAGGCTAATTCCCGGATGATTTCCGCCTCAGATGATCTGTTGCAGGAAGTTGTTAACCTGAAGCGTTAAGCACATGAGGTGAACTGACTATGGGACAACGCATGGATGCTATGACTATTTTGGGGATAGGCTTGGGCCTATCCCTAGTGCTAGGCTCCATCGCCTTAGGCGGAAGCATGATGCTTTTTTGGAGTTTTCCCTCGCTGATGATTACGGTGGGAGGTTCCTTTGCTGCGCTCTTAATCAGTTTTCAGATGCAGCAAATCAGCATGGTCGTTCGGGTAACAAAAAATGCTTTCTTTAGCGAAGTTGGAGATATCGGCGAGTTGATTCAACTTTTTGTTCGTCTTGGGCAAAAGGCGCGGCGGGAAGGGCTGCTGGCTCTTGAAGATGATTTGACCGCTCTCGATGACTCCTTTCTTGTCAACGGACTGCAAATGGTGATTGACGGGCTGGATCCCGCTATAGTCAGGGATATAATGGATACGGAAATTGCTTCCACCGCCACACGACACCGGCTTGGTCAAGATGTGTTTCGGACGTGGGGTTCACTGGCGCCGGCTTTTGGGATGATTGGCACGCTGATTGGCTTGATTCAAATGTTGGCTAATTTGCATGATCCTGCCGCAATCGGACCCGGGATGGCGTTGGCTCTCTTAACCACCTTCTACGGCGCATTGATGGCCAATCTGCTTTTTATTCCCTTGGCCGGTAAGCTGGCCATCCGCTCCGATGCTGAAATAGCTTTGAAGGAGGCGGTGGTGGAGGGTATCCTTGCTATTCAGGCCGGAACAAACCCGCGCATTTTGCAGGAGAAAATGAAGGCTTTCGCCTCGCCCAGCCAGCGTGAAAAAATGCAGCGCAAAAACTCTGAGCAGGTAGCAGAGAGCGGCGAAGAAGTGGTTTACGACAATGCCTAAAAAAAAGCTGGAGCGGCCTCAAGTTATCGGTGCCCCGGCGTGGATGACTACTTACGGTGATATGGTGACTTTGCTGCTGGCGTTTTTCGTGCTGCTTTATTCTTTCTCTGTGATCGACGTCCAGAAATTTCAGCAGATCATCTCATCCATTCAAATTTCTTTTTTGGGACAGCAAGGAATTATGGAGACGGCGCTTGACCCTTCCCGGGGTGAGATGATTGAACTGGCTGTGGACCATAAGTTTGAGGACGTACTAGTGACGTATCAGGAGGTCAAGGAAGATCTGCGACAAGAAGGTCTGGAAGGGATGATCAAAATGCGTATCGAGGAGCGCGGGGTAGTGCTGGAAATTCAGGATCAGATTTTGTTTGATTCCGGTAGGGCGGAAATCAGGCAGGAAGCGCAAGTATTGTTGCAGAAAGTAGCAGGGATTATTGCAGAAGTGCCTAATCAGATTATTGTGGAGGGCCATACCGACAATGTGCCGATAAATACAGCGCAATTTCCATCGAACTGGGAGCTTTCCGTGAGCAGAGCCGTCCGAGTCGTGCGTTTTTTCAGTGAGCAGCAAAAGCTGCCTGCAAAGCGCTTTATCGCAAGCGGGTACGGTGAATTTCAACCTTTGGCAACAAATTTGACGGTTGCCGGGCGCGCACAAAACCGTCGGGTCAATATTATTATTTCAGACCTAAACTTGTTGGACGGGGAGACGAGGCAGAATGAGCAGTGAAAAAACAGATAGACAACCAGGAAAAAGCAAAACAAAACTGCTGCTCCTAGCGATAGTGGTCTTGGCTTTGCTGGGCGGGGGGCTTGGCTTTTATACCTTTTTTGTACAAGCCAATCAAGATGAGGGCGCTAATCTGCCGGCGAAAGAAGAACCTTTGCTGATGCACGGGCCGCAGGATTTTACGGTCAATATGTCCGACAGGGCACAGCGTCGTTACCTGAAAGCAACTATTGTCTTGGGGTATGCAGATGAAAAAATGTCGCGCGAGTTAGAGCAGCGCAGTGTGCAGATCCGCGACGTGGTCATCAAGGTGCTGCGCAGTTTTTCTACGGAAGACATGGCTACCGTAGAGGGAGTCGCCAGACTGCGGGCGGAGCTGATCAAAAATTTAAATACCCTTTTGACCAGCGGAGAAATTAAAGAAATCTATTTTACTGACTTGCTCGTTCAGTAAGCGCATGCGGAGGGTGGACTTGTGTCTTCTTTTTTGTCGGCTAAGGAAATAGAAGTGTTGCTTAAGCGGCTAAATCCCGAGGAAGAACTTAACAAAAACAGGGAAGAAGCAGAGCAGCAGGCGCAAACACGGCTTGCGGAGCTGAAAAAAATGCCTCTACTGGAGGTGGAGCAGGTAGAGTTTCCGGAACTACGGAAGAGTACCGGTGACGAAAAATGCAGGGAAGTTGGTTTCTTTAGTGTTGTAACGGTTAGTTTAGCGCTTGAATTGGGTGGTGTCACGCTGAAAGTGCGGGAGATACTTTCGCTGCAGAAAAATTCGATAATTAGATTAGATAAGCTGGCGGGAGAAAATATTTCTCTTTGTGTTAACGGCAAGCCGTTAGCAAGCGGCGAAGTTGTGGTTATCAATGATAATTTTGCTTTTCGGGTAGCCCGCTTGGGTGAAAAACCTGCAGACTCAGAGGAAATGGGGCAAGTGTGATGGATAGTTTTCTGACATTTTTGCGCGTGCTGTTTTCTCTGTTGTTCGTGTTGGCTCTAGCATGGTGGTGTACGCGCTATGGATTGCCATTGCTGCAAGGGACTCAAACGAGGCGAAAAAGTAACGTGACGGTGTTGGAACGGATTCCGCTTGGGATGCGTGGAGCACTTTGTCTGGTGAAGGTGGGAGAGCGTTTTCTGTTAATCGGTCTGACGCCGGCAAAGATAGAACGCCTGGCAGAGATCCCTGCAAGTGAGCTTCATTTGCTAGATGGAGAACCTCCCCTTCCTCCGGACTTTGCGGCAATTCTAGCAAAGAGCAAGGCAAAAACGAGCAATTTGAGCAGGCAGATTATGAGCCGAGCTCGACGGGTAAAAGAGAGGAAAGACCAGGAACATGATCATCCGCAAGAAAAAGACCATCATTCTTAGTCTGATCATATTTTTTTTGGTAACACTGTTGCCTGCGCCGCAACTTTTTGCTCAGCCTGCTATTCCTATCCCGAATCTTAAGCTTGAGCTTGGCACAGCCACCGAACCGGAGCAGGTGGTGGGTTCGCTCCAACTGTTGCTGCTGCTTACCATCCTGACGCTTGTTCCCGCCATTTTGGCATTGATGACATCGTTTACCAGGACTGTTATCGTGCTCTCTTTTGTTCGTAGTGCTTTGGGTACCCAACAGATTCCGCCAAATCAGGTCTTGATCGGTCTGGCGTTATTTTTAACATTTTTTATCATGGCTCCTGTTTACCAACAGGTAAATACGATGGCGATTCAGCCCTACCTTGCAGCTGAGATCGATTTTAATAAAATGACGACTGTGGCAATGCAGCCTATGCGCGAATTTATGTTCCGTCATACGCGAGAAAAGGATTTAGCCCTTTTTGTAAATATTGCCAACGCTGAAAGGCCCAGCTCACGCGATGATGTGGCATTGCACGTCTTAATTCCCGCTTTTGTGATTTCTGAACTGAAAACAGCATTTCAGATGGGGTTTATGATTTTTATTCCCTTTCTGGTGATAGATATGGTCGTGGCAAGCGCATTAATGTCAATGGGAATGTTTATGCTACCGCCTGTCATGGTTTCTTTGCCCTTTAAATTGTTGTTATTTGTGATGGTTGACGGCTGGCATTTGGTGGTTCAGTCTTTGGTTGAAAGTTTCGCATAGGACGGGGATGATAACTATCTCTCAAGAGCTTGTCCTGGCAGTTGCCCGGGAGGCAGTCTTAGCCACTTTGTATATTTCTGCTCCGGTGCTCATTGTAAGCCTGGTTGTCGGTCTTAGTGTCAGCGTGTTTCAAGCTACCACACAGATTCAGGAACCTACGTTAACATTTGTACCGAAAATCGTCGCCGTGTTCATCAGCATGCTGGTTTTTGGTGGCTGGATGCTTACCATGCTGATCCAACTCACAATCAGTATTTTTGCTCATCTAGGCACCTTTGGGTCATAGTAGCAGATGACACTCGAGCAATGGACCGTCTATTTTTTGCTTTTCACTCGCTTCACAGCCCTGATTGCGGTGCTCCCTTTCTTTACCTGGCAAGGCATCCCGACGCTGGCAAAAGTGGGGTTTGCCGGCATGCTGGCGTTACTGATTTTTCTCGCTAATCCTCCCGGCTCGCCTGAACTGCCGCCACACTTTATTGCTTATCTTTTGGCGGTGGGTTCGGAAGTGCTCTTTGGTTTGACTTTGGGTTTTTTGGTGTTGCTAATCTTTAGCGCCGCCAGACTTGCGGGACAGTTGGTGGATATGCAGTCAGGCTTAATGATGGCCTCCATTTTCGATCCACAGTTTGGCAGCCAGGTAACTATTTTTGAACAGTTTTATTATCTGTTTGCCTTAGTTTTTTATCTCTCGCTCAGCGGGCACCATCAGCTATTTTTGGCTTTGTCACGTTCTGTTGAAATAATTCCACCGGGTAGCGTAGTTTTTTCTCCGCATTTAATCCCGCAATTTATGCAGTTTATTTTTGAGATGTTTTCGATAGCGTTTCAACTGGCGGCGCCTGTCGTTGCAGTTTTGATCTTTACCGATCTGGCGCTCGGGTTGCTATCTAAAACGGCTCCCCAAATACATGTCTTTATGGAGGGGATGCCGTTAAAGGTGGGGGTTGCGTTATTTATCGTTTATCTGATTTTTCCGTACCTTGCAAGTCTGATGATAACTGTATTTGCTCGCATGCAGAGTCAGATTGCCACGCTCTTTGGCCTATTTTAACTGCTTTTTTGCAACTCGACCTGCAGCTTTTTGCGGAAGGGGACAAAACTGAAGACGCCACTCCGCAGCGCCGGCAGGAAGCGCGCAAAAAGGGTCAGGTAGTTAAGTCGGCAGAATTAAATTCTGCGGTTAACTTGCTGGCTGTAACAGTTTTTTTTATAGCCGCTGGAGAATTATTGTTTGCCTATTTTAGCCAGATGACAGTCCGCTATTTGCTCATGGGCGGCGAGGTGTTGACGCCTGGCAACATCGGCAGACTCACTTTGGCCGTACTTGGAGATTACTTTATGTTGACGTTGCCACTGTTTTTCACTGCTCTGCTGACCGGTCTGCTGGTCAACTATCTGCAGGTAGGCTTTCTCTTCACCACGGAACCGCTTAACCCCCAGTTAAGCCGGATGAATCCGGTGGAAGGTTTTAAAAAAAGTTTTTCTAAACGGTCGATCTTTGAACTGGTTAAGTTGCTGCTGAAAATGTCGCTGGTGGGAATTGTAGTGTTTCTCTTTATCCGTAACAACCTGGAAACGCTGCTCCTCACGCTTTACCAGGACGCCGGCGGCCTGTGGGAAACAATCAGCTCGCTTACCTTGAGCATGTCGCTAAGAATTGCCGCAGTTTTTTTCGCCCTTTCGCTGATGGACTATCTTTATCAGCGTTATGAGCATAACCAGAATCTGAAAATGACTAAGCAGGAAGTCAAAGAAGAATTCAAGCAGGCTGAAGGAGATCCGCAACTGCGGAGCCGTTTACGAGAGCAGCGGCGCAAAATCGCCATGCAACGCATGATGCAGGATGTGCCCAGTGCCACAGTAGTAATTACTAATCCTACTGCCTTGGCGGTTGCAGTCCGCTACCGGGAGGCAGAGGATGAAGCGCCGGTGGTGGTCGCAAAAGGGGCTGCGCTGATGGCAAAAAGGATCCGCGATCTGGCAGCGGAACACGGCGTTTCGCTGGTGGAAAATAAACAGGTGGCAAGAATGCTTTATGACCAGGTGGAGATCGGGCAGGAAATCCCGCTGGAACTTTACCAAGCTGTGGCAGAGATTCTGGCGCTTGTGTATAAGCTGCGCTGAGACGGGACTGCTAACTTTGAGAGGATGGCATAATCTTGGCTAATAATTTTGCCCGCCGCGGATGGCTAGGTATGATGCAAAATGCTGATATGTTGGTGGCCGCTGCGGTGGTGGCGGTGGTGATGATTATTATCATCCCCATTCCTCCCTTACTTTTAGATCTGCTCATCACGTTATCTATTGCTTTGTCGCTGATTATTATGCTTTTAACATTATTTACGACTCAAACTTTGCAGTTTTCCGTCTTCCCCTCCTTGTTGCTTGTGGTAACCCTTTTCCGTCTTTCCTTGAATGTCTCCTCCACCAGGCTAATTCTTAGCCGCGGTGAGGCGGGCGACATAATTGCCGCCTTTGGTGGTTTAGTGGCCGGTAATAGTTATGTGGTTGGCCTAATCATTTTCATTATTATTACTGTGATTCAATTTGTAGTTATTACCAGTGGCGCAGGACGGGTGGCTGAAGTATCCGCCCGCTTTACGCTCGATGCTATGCCCGGCAAACAAATGAGTATTGACGCTGACTTTAATGCCGGATTAATTGACGAACACGCAGCCAGAAGCAGACGACAGACATTACAAGCGGAGGCTGATTTTTACGGGGCAATGGACGGTGCCAGCAAATTTGTGCGAGGTGATGCCATTGCCGGGATTGTGATTGTGCTCGTAAATATCCTGGGCGGGTTTGCCATCGGTATGATCCAACTGGGCTTATCCTTTGAGGAATCGTTGCAAAAGTATATTTTACTTACAGTAGGAGACGGATTGGTGACGCAAATCCCGGCGCTGCTGGTTGCTACCGCCGCGGGCTTGCTGGTGACGCGCAACACTTCGGAAGGAAGTTTTGGCCGAGACTTGTCAAGGCAACTGCTTAGTTTTCCCCGTGTGATGATGCTTAGTAGCGGAATCCTGCTGGTGCTGGCCTTGGTTCCTCAGATTCCTTTTTTTCCGTTTTTCTTTCTCTCAGCTGCCACCGCTTTTGCGGCATATACCTTGCTGGATGAACAAAAGCAGGATGAAAAGCGGGCTGTTTCCCAGGCGGCGGCAAAGAAAGAGGCAATGCCGGACCCGCCTGAAAACGTCATGAATCTGCTGGCGGTGGAGCCTATGGAAATTGAAATCGGCTATAGTCTGATTTCGCTCACAGACCAGCACCAAGGTGGAGACCTTTTAGAACGAATCACCGCCAGCCGCAGACAGTGTGCTCTGGAGCTGGGGATTGTGGTGCAGCCCATTCGCATTCGCGATAACTTGCAGCTGCCTCCGGGAACCTATGTTTTCAAATTGAAAGGCAATGAGATCGCCCGCGGTGAGTTGCGTCCCGGTTATTACCTCGCAATGAATCCATTGGATTTTGATAGTCATAATCAAATTGATGGTTATCCCACCAGGGAACCAACTTTTGGACTGCCGGCGACTTGGATTCCGGCCGAGAAGAGAGAAGCGGCAGAGATGTCCGGCTATACGGTGGTAGATGTAATCACTGTGATGATTACTCATCTTGCCGAAACGATTAAAACCTATGCTCATGAGCTACTAGGGCGTCAGGAAGTAAAGTCGCTGATTGATCTTGTAAAGGGAAAGCAGCCTGCTGTGATAGAAGAATTGCTGCCTGAATTGCTGACGGTGGGAGAAGTTCAGAAAGTGCTGCAAAACTTATTGAAAGAAGGCGTGTCAATCCGGGATTTGGTAACAATTTTTGAGACGATGGCTGACTACGCTCGGACAAGCCGCGAGATTGATTTTTTGACAGATTATGTGCGTCAGGCGTTGGGGCGGACAATCTGCGGCCAATATGCACTCGAGGGCAAACTACAAGTTATTTCTCTTGATCCACGGCTTGAGCAAAAGTTGGCAGACTCTTTGCAATCGACGTCAGCCGGTACCTACCCGGTGATGGATCCGCAGACTATACAGAAAATCATGGCTGAACTTTCGGTGCGGGCAGAGCAAATGATCTCCCAAGGACGTAATCCGGTGGTGCTTACATCGGCGCGAATCCGGTTACCTTTTAAGCGACTAACAGAAAGGTTTTTGCCAAGTCTGGTCGTACTTTCTTTCAATGAAATTATTCCCGGAGTGGAAGTAGAATCGGTAGGGATGGTGAGTCAAGGGTGAAGATAAAAAAATATTGTGTGGAAAATGTGCAGGAAGGCATGCTGCAAATCAAAAAGGAACTCGGGCCTGAAGCCGTAATTATCGATAGCCGTAAAGTGCGTGAAAAAGGATTGCGCGGTTTTTTCGCACCTGTGAAGGTTGAAATTACTGCCGCTGTGGACTCTCCCCCCTCACCCTGGCAGGCCACTGCGACCCGAGAAAGAGATTTTCAGGAACAAAAATTGCAAGGAGAGCTTAGCGAATTAAAACAGTTGGTTAACCAGTTGGTGAATCGTCAGCAGAAACAAAACATTGAGGAGAAAGGGCCGTTTTACCGTTGGATGCAGCGTCTCATCGAAAATGATGTGGCTCCGGCACTAGCACAGCAAATTTTAACGGAAATTCACGAAGACTTTGCGGTGGAAAATGCCCTTTCTGACGAAGTGATTGAACTAATTCTGCTGAAAAAAGTACGAGAAAGGCTTCGTGTCGCCGACTTGCCGGATACTGCCCGTATCTTAGCTTTCGTCGGACCTACAGGCGTAGGAAAAACTACTACGCTTGCAAAGCTTGCGGCGCGGTTTGCGCTGTATCACAATAAGCAGGTAGGAATGATCACTATTGATACTTACCGCATCGGGGCGGTTGAACAGCTCCGTACTTACGCGGATATTACTGGCATGCCTATAGAAGTTGTTATGACACCAAAAGATATGCCACGTGCGCTGGAGCGCCTGGCAGACCGTGAACTGATTTTGGTGGATACGGCGGGGCGCAACTCAAAAAACTCCATGCAGGTGTCTGAACTTGCTTCATTTATGGCGGGACTCCCCACACCGGAAATATTCCTGGTCCTGAGTGCTACTACTAAAACAAAAGATTTATACCGGATTATGGCAAATTTTGCCAAAGTTAATTTTAACAAACTAATTTTTACAAAGCTGGATGAAACAGATACTTTTGGGGTGCTGTTAAATGCGTCTTCATCGACTAGCTTGCCGATGACATACGTTACTACCGGCCAGAATGTGCCTGATGATTTGGAAGGAGCCAACGCCGAAAGGCTGGCAAAACTGATCTTAGGGGTTGAGCAGCATGTCTGACCAAGCAGAGCGTTTTCGTCAACTTGCGTTGGCGTCGGACTCAAGGCGGACGATTATTAAACAGAAAAAAATTCCCAGGGTGATTACTGTCACCAGCGGTAAAGGGGGAGTTGGCAAAACAAACTTGGTGGTTAACTTAGCTATTGCCCTTTCTCGGCTGGGCAAGCGGGTGGCGATTATGGATGCTGACTTAGGTCTGGCAAATGTTGATATTCTTTTGGGGCTTTTACCGCTGCATAACTTATATGATGTGGTGCAGGGGACTAAATCATTGGAAGATATTGTTATCAGCGGACCGGATGGGCTAAAAATTATCCCGGGCGGCTCCGGTCTGACGGAAATGGCAAATTTGTCGTCGCCGCAACGAGAGCGACTGATGGATAGCCTGATTGCTTTGGAGAATATGGCGGATATTCTTTTGATTGACACCGGTGCCGGCCTTTCTCGTGCCGTTTTATCTTTCGTTTCCGCTGCAGATGAACTGATAGTCATCACTACTCCTGAACCTACAGCCATTACTGATGCTTACGGATTGATTAAAGTTGTGGCAAAGCATAAACTGCACCAACAGGTGAAGCTGGTAGTGAACCAGGTGAGCAGCAAGGGCGAGGCTGTCAATATCGCTGAGCGCTTTGCGGAAGTAAGCCAAAAATTTCTGCAGCAAGATGTCCGTTTCTTAGGGGAAATCTGTAGTGACCAGCAAGTGGTTTACGCGGTGAAGCAGCAACAACCCTTTCTCACCCTTTTCCCTCGCACCAGGGCAACCCAGGACGTGCAAAATATTGCCGGCAAGTTATTAGAAATTGCTCCGGAAAAACCACGTGGGATTAGCGGTTTTTTGAGCCGGCTTGCAAAACTGCTGGAAAACTGAAGCTCGAAGGGGGGATGGCGATGACAAAAAAGAAGTGGTTATCCGTCCAGCAAAAAATTGAGATCATGCAACTGCCGGATGGTGAGCGATTTAAGAGTTTAATTCAGGAGCTTGATGGAGAAACAGTTGCTGTTACAGTCCCTTACAGGCAAGGGAAATACCTTCTTCTTTACAGCGGTGAAATGGTTAGAGTGGAATTTGTCGTAAGCGACGCAATCTACGGTTTTCAAGCTAAAGTCCTTGGTCGCAGAAAGTCAAATAATGTGCCACTAGTCTTGCTTTCACGCCCTGCTTTCTTTACCCGCAAGCAGCGCCGCAGCTTTGTACGCTTTCCCATCACCCTTCCAGTGCGCTTTTATCTTCACCCTCAGTCAGTCGGTCCGTTGACACCGGAAAGTTGTGAGGAAAAGACAGGAAAGACGATTGATATTTCCGGCGGCGGGCTGCAGATTTACACTAGCACCGCTGTGCAAGTTGGGGCGCAGGTTTTGCTGCGCCTCAAGCTAAATGACGGTCATCCCCAGGAATTGAGTTTAAGCGGCAATGTAAACTGGGTTACGGAAGATGAGTGGAATCGTTCCGTTCGTTTTGGCGTCTGTTTCCAGGGAATAAGTGAAGCAGCGCAGGAAAGAATTATCTCCTATGTTTTTAGTATGATGCGCCAAAGAACCCTAATTTGATGGGGGCGAAACGGATGAGTGGAACTAACCTCTGGTTAAAATACCAGGAGACAAAAGCAGAAGGAGTGCACAGCGAACTGGTGAGTCAATACCTGCCGCTTGTACGTTTGCACGCAGGGCGTCTGGCGTTGGGCTTGCCGGCCCATGTTAATCGGGACGACCTGGTGCAAGCCGGCGTGCTGGGACTACTAGAGGCTATGCAGCGTTTTGACCCAAACCGAGGTGTTCGCTTTGAGTCTTTTGCCACACTGAGGATCCGCGGCGCTATGCTGGATGAGCTACGGCGTTTGTGTTGGCTACCCCGCTCTCTGCTGCGCCAGATGCGGGAAGTGGATCGTGCTTCCCAGGCTCTGGCTGCTAAACTAGGTCGAGAGCCGGAGCTTGAGGAAGTGGCAGATTGCCTGCAGATAGCGGTGGAGCAGCTGCGGAAAACAGTAACGATGATAAACTGCGGCACAGTGTTGTCTATCGAGGACACCTTGTTTGCCGCGCCGGAGACAGAGGGCCAAGAAATAGCGACACTGGATCATTTGATTGTCGCCGAGGAAAAAGAACGCTTGGCTGCGGCCATAAAGGAATTACCGGAACGTCAGCAACAACTACTAGCCCTTTATTATCAGGAGGAGCTGACGCTGAAGGAAGTAGGGTTGGTGCTAGGAGTATCGGAATCCCGGGTTTGTCAGTTGCATGCGCGCATTGTAGCGCGCCTGCGCTCCGCCCTGACAGAAGAGTCATAGACCCCACGGCTAAAGCCGGGGGCTTAGCATTTGCCCCACTATGACCAGCCTAAGTCCCACGAGGACTACGTTTACTTAGCCATGACACCCTGGGGTGCTTCTCCAGCTCCAGGCACTGTCGTCCGGACTAAACAGCGAGTAGGGGTTGTACGAGCAGTGCCCCGGACGCGACAAGCTAAGCTAACATTGGCGAGGAGAGACTAAAAATAGCGTTACCGGCCCCTTAAGGGGCTCCGAAAGGAGAGAAAAAGATGGCTGTATTCGTACTGGACAAGCACAAGAAACCACTAATGCCCTGCACTGAAAAACGGGCTAGGCTGTTACTCGAACGCAGACGTGCGGTGGTGCACAAGATGTCGCCTTTTACTATCCGGCTCAAAGACCGGACGGTAGAACAAAGCCAACTTCAACCGTTACGTCTGAAGTTAGATCCAGGTAGCAAAACTACCGGTATCAGCATCTTACAAGAAGCAGTGTCCGAGAAAGCAGATGTCGTCTTTTTGGCGGAGCTGCGCCACAAGCCGGGCATCAAAGAGAAGCTGGCCGACAGAAAGACACAGCGGCGGAATCGTCGCAACCGCAAAACACGCTACCGCGAGAAACGGTTTGATAATCGTACCAGGCCAAGCGGCTGGCTGCCGCCGTCGCTTCAAGCCCGGGTTAATCAGGTCGAGAATACCGTAAACAAATTGCAAAAGCTGTTGCCCATAACCGCAATCAGCACCGAACATGCCAAATTCGACACACAACTTATGCAAAACCCTGCCATTGCCGGTATCGAGTACCAGCAAGGCGAACTTTTAGGTTACGAGGTTCGGGAATATCTATTAGAAAAATGGAAACACAAATGCGCCTACTGCCGTACCGCCGACACACCGCTGGAAATAGAGCACATTACCCCCAAATCAAGGGGCGGCAGTGACAGAATCAGCAACCTAACATTAGCCTGTCGCCCGTGCAACCAAGCCAAGGGCAACAGGACGGCAGAAGAGTTTGGCCACCCTGAAATCCAAAAGCAGGCCAAATTACCGTTAAAAGACGCGGCCATGATGAACGCCACGCGGTGGGCATTGTTTAACAGGCTAAAAGAAACTGGCCTCCCGGTCGAGTGCGGTACTGGCGCCAGAACCAAGAAACAGCGTATAGAACATAAACTCCCGAAAACCCATTACTACGATGCGTGTTGCGTGGGTGCCGGCACCCCGGCAAATCTTGCGATCAGGCAAAAGTATGTTTCCATTTGGAAAGCGATCGGCAGAGGCACCAGGAGGATGTGCAACACAGACAAATATGGTTTTCCGAAAGGTCACAGACAGCGCAAGAAGAATCACTTTGGTTTTCAGACAGGCGACATCACAGCAGCGGCTATTCCTCGCGGTAAATATCAGGGCATTCACACTGGCCGAGTAGCGGTTAGAACGAGTGGATGCTTTGATCTAAAAGACATTGCCGGCATCCGTATTTGTCAAGGTATCGGCCACAAACATTTTCGGCTGCTGCAAAGAGCCGGCGGATGGCATTATGGCAAAGCGAAAATAGCATATAAAGGAGAATGACGAAGGCGCGCTTCCTCCCCATAGATGAATCCAGGGGCTTTTTGCGCTACGTCTGGTGAAGAGATGGTATACTTGCTTTTGTTAATCGGCTTAGCGCTGGCTTTGCTGGCTTCCGCTAAACTGGTTCAAAAAAATAGAGAGCCGTTTGACGACGCTCTGCGTGCTGAGGTAAGCAAACCACTAAATCGCGAATTGGTGATTCTGTTTGAGTTGCAGGAATCGGTGGAAGCTGCTCTGGCCGAGCTGGACGAAAAAAATCAGGTTTTTCAGCATTTGGTGTCTCGGTTGGAAAAGCAGCGTGCGGCAGTAGAGCACAGGTTGCAGCAATTAGAGAGGCTCATCAGCCGAGCGGAAGCTGTGTTGAAAAACCCGGTAGCTCGGGAGGCACCGGAAGGAGATCGCTATCGCCGTGAACAAATCTATCGGTTGGCAGACCAAGGCAAAGATGTGGCGGATATGGCGGTGGAGCTTGAATTAGGACGGGGTGAGGTGGAATTAATACTCGGCTTGCGAAAATAGGAGAATTTAATTGGCATTTCTTATTGGGTTTCGGGTTGGGTCTCTTGCTGGCTGCTTTGCTTATCTTGCTGCAGGGTACAAGGCCTATTCCTGCGGCTGAGGTGGAAAGGATGGCGCGGGAACAGGGTATGGTCTATCCACAAGAAGTTGTTCCTTTTACAGAGGGGGAACCGGTCACGGAGCAGTAAATTTTGCGCAAAGAAAGGTGGGATGACTTTGATTAGAGGACTTTACACAGCAGCAAGCGGGATGATGGTTGAGTCTGCCCGTCAGGAAACAATCACCAATAATTTGGCAAACAGCGAGACTACAGGTTTCAAGCGAGATTTGGCTCTGCAGCGTGCCCAAGCAGAATTGCCGGTGCTACGAGTGGGCGATAGCAATCACTTGCCATTGCAGCCGGTCATCGGAACTTTGGGTACAGGTTCGCTGGTGGCTGGCATACACACCGTTCATGAACAAGGGGTGCTGCGGGAGACGGGCAGGAAACTGGATCTATCCTTGGCAGGTCAGGGTTTTTTCACGGTAGAAACGGCTCAAGGTTTACGGTTCACACGTAACGGCGCTTTCACACTCGATGCCGACGGTTTTTTGCGTACTGACGCAGGACACCGGGTTATGGGAACGGAAGGATATTTGCAAATTCCCGCAGGGGAGCTGACGGTGAATGAAAACGGCAGGCTTTTTGTGGACGGAGCGCCGGTTGGCCAGCTGCGGCTGACTTTGTTTGCGGAACAGGAAATGCTTAGCAAGCAGGGGGAATCTTTGTTTGATGCCGGCGGACAGGTTGCACTGCCGGCTGCCGCTCAGGTGAAACAGGGATTTCTTGAGTCAGCCAATATCCAGGTTATTCAGGAAATGGTGAGAATGATTGCTACACAGCGCGCTTATGAAACGAATCAACGCGCACTGCAAGCCCAAGATGAGTTATTAGGCAAAGCCGTTAATGAAATCGGTTCACTTCGCTAAGGGGGGAATAGCTGGTGTTACGCAGCCTTTGGAATGCGGCTTCTGGCATGAGGGCGCAACAGGAAAAAATTGATGTGACTGCCAATAATATTGCTAATGTGAACACCACCGGCTTCAAGAAAAAAACGATAGTTTTCCACGACTTGCTTTACCAGTCCTTGGAGCGGCGGGGCAATGCGGTGGCGCCGGCTTTTGCGGGAGGCCGGCCGAGCATGGCGGGTGTGGGCAGTGCGGTGGGTGCAGTTCGTGCCGATATGCGGGCTGGCACATATCTGCAGACCGGCAGGGCGTTGGATTTGGCTGTGGTGGGTGAGGGATTTTTTCGGGTGGAACTGCCGGATGGCAGAATAGCATATACCCGTGATGGTTCCTTTTCCCTGGATGCGGCAGGAAACTTGGTGACTGCACAGGGACAGCGGGTGATCTTTCCCGCTCTTCCCTTGGGGCAACAGGAAATAAAGATCTCTCCCCAGGGGCAGGTGTCTGCGGTTGAACCAGATGGAGATCAGCTGGCGGTAGGGACGGTGTCGCTAGCCTATTTTAATAATCCTCAGGGACTGGAACAGTTTGGTGGAAATCTGCTGCTTGCCACAGAAGCATCCGGCGAGGCAGAAAACAGAGCCCAGGGAAACGCTACAAAGCTTATGCAGGGCTATTTGGAAAGTTCCAATGTCGATCTTAGTGAAGAATTAGTGAATCTTTTGGTCAGCCAACGCGCTTTTGAACTAAATTCCAGAGCGTTGCGGACATCAGACGAAATGTGGAGTATTGCAAATCAAATACGGCGCTAAGAAAGATTTTTCTGCATAAATAATCCCCCCGGTGATTATACTTTCCTGTAAGGAAAAATTTACCGGGGGGATTATCTATGCGCTTTTCTCTTCAGCAAAATCAAAAGCAAGAAAGTGGCAGCCTCAAAGATACGGCAGCCGACTATAACAGGCAAGGTGTATCGGCCATACTGCGCGGCGCAGACCATGAGGCAATTTACTATCTGCTCTCAGCCGCAGTTTGTGAGCCTGATTATTGGCTCGCCTTTTATAATCTGGGGAACTGCTGGGCCAAACTCAAAGAAAACCAGGCAGCACTGTGGGCCTATGAACAGGCTGTTCGGAACTGCTACCATCATGCGCCACTTTTTTTAAATCTAGGGATTGTTTGCTGCCGGGAAGGAGAGGCCAAGCGGGCACTGCCGTACTTGGAACAGGCTTTGTGCTTAAATCCCGCAGACGCAAAGTGCTCCGCTGCACTGGGGTTTGCCTATTATGGGCTTGAAGAATGGGGGCTTGCCTGGCACTGGTATAACAAAGCTTTCCGATTGGATCCCCACAACGCTGACTATAAAACAAGTATGCGAATTGTGGAAAAAAGAATCAGTGACGGCTAAGCAAGACTGTCTGCCCTTCCTTGCCTATCGCAATACGACTTTTACCCACAGCGTCACTGATTTTTAGGATGCTTTTGCCAACCATAAAAATAGTATTTTCGTAAGCCTTGTCCACATCAATCCAGCCTTTGCTGCTTACCTGGAGAGTGGTGATCGCACCAGCCTCCGAAGCCGGCTTCCTTGACGTAAATCGCTTTCGCCCGGACCGTTCCGCCGCGCTAAAGCTTGCTGGATTGCGCTCTCCCTGATACCATAACAGATGCCCGCTTTAGTCATGGCATCAAGGACTTGACTGATCTCAACCTGAGCTTCATGATTTATAGAAAGTGCCGCCAACATAGCGTTTTGGCTGATGGTAAGCGTCCATTGGTTGTCTTGAGCCACAGATAGACCTCGCTCTCTTTTCTTTGCAGCGGCATTTCGTTGATGGGCTTACGCAAGCGTAAGGAGTCGTTTGCTAGCGTCGTAATAAGTTCAAATTCGTCTGAAAATTACATAATCCTGCTATATTTTTCAGTTTGTCTAAAGAATAAAAACTCTGACGGCTAAACAGGAAATCGGCCGGCACCGGCGAAATATACATAACCAAAGGTGGTGAGGTAATGAAAGAGGTGTTGTCTCAGTCGGAGATTGACTCTTTGATTCAGGCGCTTTCAAAGGGACATATTGCTGAGGAAACAGAAAGCGGGAGCATTGAGGGCGGTTTCGTCAAACTATACGATTTTCGCAGGCCCAATAAATTTTCAAAAGAACAGATGCGTACACTGCAAATCGTCCATGAAAACTTTGCGCGTGTTCTTACCAATTTCCTAACTGCTTATCTGCGTACGCCTGTGCAGGTCAAGCTGGAATCTGTTTCGCAGGTGACATTTGAGGAGTTTATTTTTTCATTGCCTAACCCAACGTTGATGACCATATTTAACGCAGCTGAAGAAATGGGTAGTGCCATGTTGGAAACTAACCCTCAATTTGTTTTTCCTATTATCGACCTGCTATTTGGCGGAGTAGGAGAAACGCCAAAGAAAATCCGTGAACTTACAGAGATTGAATTGACGGTGATGCGTCGAATCATGACAAAAATACTTGAAAATTTGCGTTATGCTTGGGAAGACATTGTGACTTTGATGCCACGGATTGAAAACATGGACACAAATCCGCAGTTTAACCAGATGATTGCCTCCAACGAAATAGTGACCTTAATGACGTTGAGCACCAAAATTCGCAAATCTGTAGGGTTAATCAACGTCTGCTTTCCGTTTATCACGTTAGAGCCGGTGATAGCCAATCTTACCGCGCAGCATTGGTTTTCTGCCTCGCAGCGGGTAGGCAGCGTTGATAGCCGACTTGTGCAAATTGGGCTGGAAACGGTAGAAGTGTCGTTAGCAGCAGTGCTTGGTGAAACAACGGTCAAAATGGAAGACTTTCTCCAGCTTGAAATAGGCGATGTTATTCTCTTGGATCAACAGGTGGACAAACCCATGTCTCTGCTGGTAGAGAATAAACCAATGTTTCAGGTTCAGGCCGGTGTCTCCATGGGGCGACGCGCAGTACGCTTTCTTGCAGGGAAAGGGGTAGAGGCTTAGTGAGTGGTTCATTGCTCTCCCAAGCAGAAATCGACGCTCTTTTGGCTCAGATTCCTTCATCAGCTGACGGGGAGAATCAGGCTGCGAAAACCGAGTTAATTCAGCCGAAACAGTATGAAAATGAAAAAATAGTGCCGCCTGGGAGTCATCCCAATTTGGAGCGGATTCTAGATATTCCGTTGCAGGTTAAGGTAATCTTGGGGCAAGGAACTCGCTCGGTTAAAGATGTGCTGAGCCTGATGCCGGGTGCCATAGTGGAGTTTGAACGGAATGTCGCAGAACCGGTTGACATTATGCTTAACGGCAAGCTAATCGCCCGCGGTGAAGTCGTGGTCGTGGAAGAGCATTTTGGCGTGCGCATCACACAGATCAGCAGTCCTCTGGAAAGAGTCAGAAAAATGGTTTAACCAGTCTATAGCCATTTTTTAAGTTAAGCAAAAGCCTGGAGAAACAGGTGCAATAAGCCTGTTTCTCAGCTTTTAATCACCAATTAAGGCAGGAATTTGCAAATTCCCGTCGAAATATGCTGTAAAACAGGAAAGGCGGTTTGCCGTGAATAAACTTACAGCCATGCAGTTGGACGCGCTGGCGGAAAGCGGCAATATCTCTATGGGCTCTGCCGCCACGGCGTTGTCTCATCTTTTGGGCTACAAAGTGGAAATAACAACGCCCCGTTTATCATACACCACGCTCGATAAAATCCGGGCGTCTCATCCGTTGCCTTGCATCTTGATCCGTGTCCGTTATCAAAAGGGACTGGAAGGCAGCAATCTCTTTATCCTTTCAGACCGTGATGCAGGGATGGTTGCTAACATGATGATGGGAGATCCGGATTTGCCTGTGCCGGATGAACTTGATGATTTATATCTCAGCGCTGTGAGCGAAGCGATGAATCAAATGATGGGCTCTTCCGCTACAGCAATGTCGGAGATGTTTTGCCGAGTGGTCGAGATTACTCCACCGGAAATGGAATATGTAAATCTTGGCACTGACACTCCAATTGGAGAATTTGCCGACAATACAGAGGTCATTCAGATAGCCTTTGATTTGAAGGTGGGAGACTATATATCGAGTCAGATGCTGCAAATTCTGACGCTTGATTTTGCCAAGCAACTGGTCGACGAACTTTTATATGTTTTAAGCGGGGAAAGCTTGCCGGAGGAGCCGGTTCTTTCCGCTGATGAAGCTGACACATTGGCTGAAATCGGCAACATTTTCATGGGTTCGGCCGCCACGGCGCTTTCGCAACTATTGGCTAAGCAGGTCAATATTACTACCCCCCGGGTCTCTACGAGTACGCTGCGCCAAATACAGCAACAGTTTCCGGAGCCTTGTGTAGTAGTAACTGTGGAGTATCTGCAGGGGCTTGCGGGAGACAATCTGTTGATTATCAGCCGGCGCGATGCGACTGTTATTGCAGCGCTGATGATGGGGGAGGAAGCAGATAGCCCCGCCGATCTAGATGAAATCAGGATTAGCGCTGTAAGTGAAGCGATGAATCAGATGGTGGGCGCCGCTTGCGCTTCTTTAGCTGAAATCTTCTATCGGAGTATTGAGATATCGCCGCCGCATACGGAATACCGTGCGCTGGGCGAGGACGCCGGCGCGAAAAAAAAATTAGACGAAGTGCTGGTAAAGCTTTCATTTCGTCTGCAAGTAGATGGCCTGATTGATAGTGAAATTGCGCAGTTAATTCCTTTGGTTTTCGCCCGGGAGATGGTGAGGGTTTTGCTGGAGGCCATGGAAGGTCAGGAGGCGCAGTTGCCCCAGTCTGTTTTTGAGTCGTTTCCGGAACCGCCGCCGGAACCGCTACCGGCTCCGCTGGATTGTGAACCGGTTCTTTCAGGTGCGTTGCACCGGCGGCAGGAGCCCGTCGGAACGTTCTGCCCTGAAGGGACGGTGCAGTTAGATCTAATCCGGGATATCCCTGTGCTCGTTACCGGCTTACTGGGACGCCGAACTGTGAAATTAAAAGAGTTAATGGCTGTGACCGCCGGGTCTGTGCTGGAGCTTGAGAGTACCGCGGATATTCCCGTTGACATTCTGGCTAACGGGAAGCTGGTTGCCAGAGGCGAGGTTGTGGTTTATAACAGTCACTTTGGCATTAAAATAACTGATATAGTTGAACCATGGCAACGTAATTGAAACAAAAAGGATGGTGTCGGCAATGAATAACCTGGTAGGGAAAACGGAGGAGCAGCCCCAGGATGAATTGCAATTGGTAGTTTTTTTTCTGCAGGGTGAGGAATTTGCTGTGGATATCCAAAAAGTACGGGAAGTGTTGAAGTTGCCTCCGATTACGCGCCTACCGCAATCCTTGGATTTTATTGAGGGTGTCATTAATTTGCGGGGAGAGGTTATCCCTGTGCTTGATCTGCGCAAGCGATTCCGTCTCAATGATGCGGCGAAAGGCGATAAAGCGCGGATCATTATTGTGGAGATTGAGGAAGGTATGGTTGGTCTGATTGTAGATTCAGTTACTGAGGTGCTCCAGCTCAACCCCTCTGCAATCGAGCCGCCGCCGCGCCGGCTTGCCGGCACGAGGCCTGAGTTTATTTCCGGTGTGGGCAAGTTGGGGAATCGCCTGATCATTATTTTGCATCTGGAAAAAATTCTTTCTACCGAGGAACAGTTGGAATTGGAGCATTTGCAACTAGCGGAATCGGAGAGAGTTGCCCTAAACTGATAGACTGAGGTCAAGGTATCGGCCACAAACATTTTCGGCAGATGCCTTGAGCCGGCGGCTGGCATTATGGCAAAGCGAAAATAGCATAGAAAGGAGAATGACGAAGGCGCGCTTCCTCCCCATGGATGAATTCAGGGGCTTTGTGCGCTACGTCTGGTGAAGAGATGGACACCAGCGAATATAGAGACCTCTTCCTGGCGGAAGCCAGGGAATATTTGCAGGGGTTAAATATTGCTCTCTTGCAATTGGAGAGTGACCCTGCGAACAAGGAAGTTTTGCAGGAAATGTTTCGCGCAGCCCACAGTCTTAAAGGTATGTCTGCCACCATGGGTTACCAGCTGCTCGCTAATTTGACACACCAGATGGAGAATGTGTTGGATTTTTTGCGGCAGGATTCACTACGTGCCAATAGGGATGTGGCGAATATATTGTTTGAGTCGCTCGACTTGCTGGAACTCTTATTGGGGCGCCTTGATGAACCGGCGGCTTGCTTAGAGCAGGTCGATAAAGTGGTGGGCAAGCTCCGTGCGGCTTGTGATGGCAGTGTGGAGGACGCAGGTTTGCTCGGAAGTGCGGCTGACGGGGGTGCTCTGTTACTGGATGAATTTGAAAAGGAAATGCTTAGAGCCGGCTGCGCCGGCGGAGAGCGCGCGAGGCATTTGGAAGTGGTTTTGGATGCTTCCTGCCTGCTCAAATCTGTGCGAGCCTACATGGTATTTAAATTGCTGGAAAAGTTCGGGCACATTGTTAAAGCTGTGCCGGGTACGCAGGAACTGGAAGAGGAACAGTTTGAAGACCGGTTTCAATTGGTTATTCTCACGCAGACCGCCGATGAAACTATTCGGGCGGAGCTGTTGCAGATAGCTGAAGTAGCAGACGTGTTGGTGCGGGATCTACCAGAAATGGTTGCGCCTTCAGCCGGTTTGGAACCGCTTAAAGTGCGGAAGGTGGAATTGGTATCAGAGACGGCCATTAGCCAGGGGGAGGTAAACGGGGAGCGCAGAAATATCCGCCACGCAGCAGAAAAAACTATTCGTGTGGAAACAGACAAGCTTGACAAGTTGATCAACTTGGTAGGGGAATTGGTGGTAAACCGTACGCGGGTGGTGGAACTTGGCAGGATTGATGTAGCGGCCGAATTAGTCAGTGCGGTTGAACAGTTGGACAGAATTACCACCGATTTGCTGAGTGCAGTAATGAAGCTGCGCATGGTGCCGATTAAACAGGTTTTTGACCGCTTCCCGCGGATGGTTCGGGATTTAAGCCAGGAAAAAGGAAAAAAAATTAATTTGGAAATTCGCGGCGAGGAAACAGAGTTGGATCGGTCTATTGTTAATCAAATTGGCGATCCTCTGGTTCATTTGTTGCGCAACTCTGTGGATCATGGGATCGAACCGCCCGGGGTACGGGTGCAAAGCGGCAAGCCTGAGGAAGGAACCATCATTCTGGAAGCGCGGCATGAAGGCTCTTATGTGTTAATCCGTGTCAGCGACGATGGGCGCGGGATTTCCGCTGGAGAAATGCTGAAAAAGGCAGTGGAGAAGGGACTGCTTAGCAGTGCGGAAGCACAAAGGATTAGCGAAGAAGAAGCGTTGCGGCTGATTTTTAGGAACGGTTTTTCTACTGCGGAGCAGGTAACCGATATTTCCGGTCGTGGCGTAGGGATGGATGCTGTAAAAACGGTGATCGAAAGTATGAACGGCAGCGTTGAAATTAAGACCAGCCCTGGAGAAGGATCTCGTTTTTACGTGCGGCTACCCCTCACCTTAGCCATTATCAAAGCTTTACTGGTGGAAGTTGCAGGCGAGATTTATGCCATACCTATAGAGTCAATCCGCGAAAATCTGTACGTTGCTCCCCAAGACATTAAGACTATCCGGGGAGAGAAAGTTATCAATGTGCGTAGTGAAGTGCTGCCGCTGATTTATCTGGGTGAAATGCTGGGCATGCAAACCGACAGCAGTGAAGAAATTCTTTCGGTGGTAGTAGTAGAAGCCGCAGACCGCAAAACCGGTCTGGTAGTAGATGTCTTGCTGGGACAACAGGAAATCGTCATTAAGTCGCTGAGCAGGGCAGTGGAAGGAATACGTGGAGTGGCTGGAGCCACGGTGCTTGGCAACGGGCGTGTGGCGCTAATTTTGGACGTTTCAAGCCTCATCTGAAGTTTGCAGGCTTAGTGAACTCGTTTAAGCAAAGCTTAAACATCGGGGAATCAGGTGGAGAGTCTACTCCACCTGATTAAAAATTCCCACCTACGCTTCGCTTAGAG
>QLUI01000010.1 GCA_018725345.1 Bacillota bacterium
GACAGTGCATATCTTTCACCTCGCTTTATCTTGGTTTTTCTTTTGGGTTAAGGCCCCACCTCTAAGCAAAGCGTAGGTGGGAATTTTTAATCAGGTGGAGTAGACTCTCCACCTGATTCCCCGATGTTTAAGCTTTGCTTAAACGAGTTCACTTTTCCGCACCGCTAAGAAACCACATTCACGTTTGTTGTTAATACAATTCCCACGCAAAGGATGGTTATTCAGCAAGATTAGCTACGCTCAGCGCCGCCTAAGTTCAACAAGAACACAGGCACACTCTGCTTTCAGTAAAGTGCTTGGTAACGATTGTATGCCGCCCTGACCTTAGAAACATAATTTCTCGTTTCAAGGAAAGGAATGTCTGCCACATCTTCATAGCTACCGGACCAGACTCCTTCCGCCAACCAACCGGAAACCTGCCCCCGCCCTGCGTTATAAGCTGCCAGAATCAGCTCCCTATTGTGGTTAAACTCTGTGGCAAGGTTAGCCAGATACCAAGTTCCGAGCCTGATGTTTATCTCGGAAGTTAAAATCATTTCCTCAGTCAAGACGGTGATACCAAGTTGCGGAGCAATCCAGTTGGCGGTAGCAGGCATAAGTTGCATCAGACCCAATGCGCCCCTACGAGACACCGCATTCTGGTCAAATTTGCTTTCCACGCGAATAACGGCTGCCACCAAGAGTGGGTCTACTCCATAGCTTGCGGCATACCTTTCTATGACTTCACGATAAAAATAAGGATATAGAATACGCCCTACTTGCGGACTGCGTAAAAAAGTTATAAACAAAGCAACAATGATCATAATTGCAAGCAGAAAACGCACCATTTTTCCCTGATTAATCATTGGAACACTTCTGCCTCAACAATTGCCATACTTTCTCCGCCTGTTCTCTCGTCATAGAGGGAGATCCTTCGTTGTCGATTTGATAATCAGCACGTATCATTTTTTCCTGTAGAGGCATTTGAGCCTCTATCCGCAGGCGGGCAGCTTCTTCCGACAAATTTTCACGGCTTAACAGGCGTGCTAGTTGTGTTTTTTCTGTTGTTTTTACCACAATCACACAATCTACTTCGCAGTCAAAACCTGCTTCATACAATAAGGGAACTTCCACCAAGACAATACCGACGCCTTGCTGGCGAGCATGAGCCAGCTCTTCCCTTAGCAAAGTCCGCACCGCCGGATGTGTCAACTTATTTAAAACCTCCCTTTTCTCCGGATCAGCAAAGATAATGGCAGCCAATTTCTTTCTATCAAGGCTTCCGGAATCAGACAATACACCTGTGCCAAAAGAAAGAACGACTGCTTCCCAAACCGGTTGATGCGGCTCAACCACAAGCCGAGCCAGCCTATCTGTATCTATACGGTATGCTCCCAGTTCTTCAAAAATATCGGCCACAGTCGATTTGCCGGTAGCAATACCACCAGTCAATCCCACAATCAGCATCGTCATCCTCCCTTGCTATGTTATTATACCAGATTTAAGCGGAAAATCCAAAAAAAAAAACCGCCCAAATGGGCGGTTAATCGGGGTCACCGTTATGGTCTTCCAAGCCAAACAGTATGCGTTTGTCATCGTCGTCAAAGAATGTTATTGTCAATGCTTGACTTTGCCAATATTTTACTATAAAAAAGACTGGGGTAACCCGTTCTTTACTGTCAAAAAATGAAGCCTAATTTAAGTTCTGGGAGGGCTTAATGGGCAAACTACTGGACTTCCTGTTTACTTGGCCGCCTTTTTTTATCGCACTTCTTTTTTTTCTGCGGGGCAAAAGGGTCGTTTTCTGGGAAGGATTGGCTTATTTTGGTTAATTAAGCACGGCCTATGGACAGTAGCTATTATCTCAACCTATCTATTTACAGCTTGGCGCCACAAGAAAAGTTAACTTTCCGGCAGGCTAATACAAAAATTTTGCCAACGACAACCGGCACATGCCTTTTCCGAAAGAAAGCTGTCGGCTACTGCGGCTAATCTGTCTGCAAGCTCTAGATATGGCAGCCGTTCTCCAGGTCGAACGCCCAGCTTTTCTAGCACAATTCCGTCCCGTTCTCTTACCGGGATCTGCTCTTCAAGCGCACACGCTCCAGTATCCTCCAGATGGGGACACTGACGGCAAATATCATCAGGCTCAGCTAAAAGCTGGACAATCTGCCACGGTTCAGCTGACAAGCTCTTTGCAATCAGCGTCATGTTTGCTGTAAACTCTTTACTATAACCGAGACCACGAAATCGAGGCAGGCAAAGTAAGTGGTGCCCACGTAGCCTGACGTTAGACATCTTGTTTCCGTAGCTCCCACCCACAGCAATAAGTCAATCAAGCGATGAGCGAAATTTACCGGGCAAGGCACGCAGAACTCGCTGTGCCAGCAAAGAAGAGACCGCAACCTTAATTAAGTCCCCTGGAAGAAACAGAAGCATAAAGCCGGCTGCAGTCTCGAAAGGAATGCCAAGTACCATGGCCATTTGCAAGATGCCGGGAATGTAGACAACAAACACCCCACCTAGCAATGCAGCAAAACTTAATGTTCGCAGGGAAAGCTCCGACTTGTTTTCGGTTAACTTGCCGATGAGGAAGGCGCCGAGCACAAACCCTAAGAGAAAACCCCCGCTGCGCCCTGCTAAAACACCCAAGCCTGACGTGCCGCCGGCAAAGACAGGCAAGCCGACAACGCCGAGCAAGATGTAAACGATCTGGCTCATTGCTCCTTTACTTGCACCTAGCAACAGTCCGGCAAGCATCACAGCAAAAGTTTGCCCTGTAATAGGCGGCAGGCCAGCGGGCATTGGCACCACAATGTACGCCATAATAGCTGTCAAAGCTGCAAATAAGGCAATTAATACTAAGTCACGCACAGCAAATTTCTGTTTCATAATCTTCCTCCTCCGATTAGTTTAGCTGGATTATAGCACAGCACTTTCCCTATTGTCAACCAAATACCTATCTAAGGTTGACAATAATGTCAGCATCCGGATGGATGTTCAATGACCATTTACATATGGTAGCAGGCAAAGATGGTGCAGGGCCCTTGGCAAATTCACCAAGGGCCCTGATTAAGAATATATTTGTTTAGCCTGCCTAAGGCTGATTCTATCCTTTGCCACGGAGCTGTTGCCGCCGTCTCTGGCTAAAGACACAAGCAGTCAAAGCTGGCATACAGGGCAAAAGTGAGTACCCCGACCTGATACAACCTTTCGCTCTATTGTCTGACCGCAACGGCGGCAGGGCTTGTTGCGACGCCCGTAAACTTGAAGCTGTTCTTGAAAAGAGCCGGCAGCGCCGCTCGCGTCCCGATAATCACTAAAGGTAGTGCCCCTCCGAGTGATGGCTTCTTCCAACACACTCCTGATGGCTGCAAATAATGCCAGACGCTCGCTTCGCGTTAAAGAACGTGAGGAACGCTCCGGCGAGACGCAAGCCCGGTGCAGGATTTCATCGGCATAAATATTGCCAAGGCCAGCCAAAAATTGCTGGTTTAATAAAAGTGCTTTAACGTTAATTGTTCGTTTCTCTATTTCTCTATCCAGATAAGGAAAGTGAAAATCTGCGGAAAGAGGCTCCGGCCCCAAGGAAGATAACCCTTTTAGCTCGACCAAGCACTCCATTGTTAGCCACCAGATTGTCCCAAATTTCCGGATGTCTGAAAATGCCAGGCATGACCCGTCGGTAAAAGAAAAAATTAGCTGTAAATGCTTATGGACAGACACCGCAGCGTTGCTAAGAACAAGCTGACCCGTCATCCGCAAGTGGATTACCAAAATGGTATCATCGTGCAAATGCAACAACAGATATTTGCCCCGGCGTCCTATACTAGTCACACGCCTTCCAGGCAATTTTTGCTGTAATTCCTCTGCCGTTGGACGCTTCAGCGAACCCTGATAGCAAACTTCTACAGCGGCAAACTCACGACCCAATAAAAGCTGCTCAAGTCCGCGCCGAATTGTTTCCACCTCCGGCAATTCAGGCATGTAGCGATCACCTCGTTTAGGTAATTTTTTGCATTTTCGCCCAGTTCGGTCCGACTTTCACATCCACCGTTAGAGGAACACTAAGTTCAGTGGCTGACTCCATCTTGAGACGCACAAGCTGCGCTACCTCCGCAAAAACAGCTTCTTCAACCTCAAACACAAGTTCGTCATGCACTTGTAAAATCATTTGTGCCTGCCCGCCGAAAGCAGACAGCCCTTCATCCACTCGCAACATGGCCAATTTAATAATATCGGCTGCTGAGCCTTGAATGGGTGTGTTCATCGCTGTGCGCTCGGCAAAACTACGCAAATTATAGTTTTTGGAATTTATCTCAGGCAGATAGCGCCTGCGGCTCAAAATGGTAGTTACATAACCGTTTTCATGGGCTTCCTTCACAATGTTTTGCAGATAGTTGCGTACGCCTGGCAAACGCTCCAGGTAGCGAGTAATATATCTTTTTGCCTCCTGCCGGGAAATGCCCAGTTGCTTTGAAAGGCCATAGTCGCTTATTCCATAGATAATCCCGAAATTCACCGCTTTAGCCCGATCCCGCATCTCCTGTGTCACAGCTGACGGAGACACAGCAAAAACCTCCGCCGCCGTACGCTGATGAATGTCTTCATTGTTGCAAAATGATTCCCTTAACACTTTGTCTCCGGAAATATGGGCTAAAATGCGTAATTCTATCTGTGAGTAATCAGCAGACAATAAAATTTTTCCTTTTCCTCCCGGCACAAAAGCACTGCGCACCCGACGTCCTTCTTCCATGCGTATGGGAATATTTTGCAAATTAGGCTCTGTGCTGCTTAAACGTCCGGTCGCAGTCACCGTCTGATTAAAGGTAGTATGAATCCGGCCTGTTTTTGAATTTACCAGCTTGGAGAGCCCTTCCAGATAAGTGGTGAGCAACTTTGTCAGCGTCCGGTATTGCAGAATCAGATTAACAATCTTATGGTGCTGTGCCAATTCTTCCAACACTTCAACATCGGTAGAGTAACCGGTTTTATTTTTTTTCAGAGCTGGCAGCCTTAATCTCTCAAATAGAATTTCCCCCAGCTGTTTTGGCGAGTTAAGGTTGAACTCTTGGCCTGCCATCGCGTAAATCTCTCTCTCAAGCACCAGAATCCGCTCTTTCAGTTCGACTCGCAGGGCCGCAAGCGCAGGAAGATCTACTGCTACCCCAGTTCTTTCCATGACAGCAAGAAGGGCTGATAAAGGTAGTTCCAGTTCGTAGTATAACTTATCGAGTGCAAAGTCAGACAACTTTTCATGAAGTATCCGGCATAAATCATAAAGAGCTCTCGCGGCAGCGCAAGAAAAATCCTGCTCTTGAACCGCTTCCGCATTTTTGGCAGAGAAAACAGGCAACTGCCTTTGCAGATATTGTTCAGCCAACCTTTGAGGTTCATAGCTATTTCCCAAGGGATTGAGCAAATAGGCTGCGAGTGATACGTCAAAAATGGAATTCTCCGCTCCAGTTCTAAATAATCGCCAGCAGAGGTTCTGCCATGTTTTGCTATTATAGACTACTATCTGCCTATTCTTCCCGCTATAGGCAGATAGTATCTTTTTTACCTCAGCTGGCTCAGTCAGCGGCAGATAATAAGTTGCATTCTTTAGAGCCACGGCAATGCCGCGTGGGTCATCCTGCCATAATATGCTATGTGGTAAAGGCAAAATGGCTACATAATCAGCTTTCTCCAATGCGGCAGTAAGTTCTGCTCTACCATCAGCACACTCGACCGTCCGATACGGCTCCCGAACTACTGCCTCACATTCTCCATTCCCAGCCTCTTGTGGCAGTTTCTCTATTAAACTTTTAAATTCCAGCTCTGCATATACTTTGCGTAACAGGTTGAGATCCGGCTCTTTGCGGACAAACAGTCCCTGATCAAAGTTCAGCGGCACATCGGTAACAATAGTAGCCAGTTCTCTACTCAAAAAAGCTTGCTCCATAAATTGTGCCAAAGTAGTACGCAGCTTACCTTTGATTTCATCTAGGTGATCGTAAATGGCCGCCATGGTACCAAACTGCATTAATAACTTCAATGCAGTTTTCTCACCAACCCCAGGCACACCGGGAATATTGTCTGACTTATCTCCGATAAGCCCTTTATAATCAATAAACTGCCTGGCTGTCAGACCATATTTTTCTTCAATTTCTTTTTCAGTATAGCGCTCAACCTGAGTGATACCGCGACGAGTGTAAATAACTTCAGCCGGTGTGTCTAATAACTGGAAGACATCAGTGTCGCCGGAAACGATTAGCGGTCTGATGCCATTTTTAACTGCCTCTTTAGCCAGCGTGCCGATTAGATCATCTGCCTCAAAGCCCCCTTTTTCCACGATGGGGATTGCAAGAGCCGTCAGCAAGGAGTAAACATGGACAAATTGTTCGCTAAGCTCGCCGGGCGTTTTTTCTCTGGTTGCTTTGTACGCCGCAAATCTTTCATGGCGAAACGTAACTTTCCCTTGATCAAAAGTTACCGCCACATAGTCGGGCTTCTCCTCCTCCAGTAGGCGCAAAAGCATGGTTGCGAAACCATAAACAGCATTTGTATACAATCCCTGCCGCGTCTGTAGTAGCGGCAGGGCATAAAAAGCGCGATATACCAGGCTACTTCCGTCAATAATCAGGAATTTCCCATTCACTTGCTCAGCCAGCCTCCTTTCTATTTTGTTGGAAGCGCAAAGAAAAGAAAAGAAAAAGCGGGATCAAGACAAGATTCAGAACTAGGAGGCGAGGCGATGGGTTACGCTCGACCTCAGAGCTAAGTTCGCTCTTTTCGCTTACTTGCTCATTATCCGGAGAATCTTCGGTATATATTATGGCATCAGCCGGCGGCGTCACCGTCCCAGATTCTTGCTGATAAGCCGCTCTCATAGGTACGGCATCACTAACGTGCAATGGCAGAAGGAGAGAGAGATTACCCACCACAAGCATGATTAACACGACGGCGGCGGGAGCGGCATAGGAAAAGCCTGGGAAAGAGCGTATGCCCTTTCTGCCTTGTTCCTTTTTTAATTCTGCAAGCACAGACTTCCGCAAATCTTTAGGTGGGGTTAGCTCTCCAGCCTGCTTTAGCCAAGAAAACATGCTTTGCAATTCTTCTGCTTCCTGCCTGCATGTATTGCAGACAGACAGGTGTTCTTGAAATTCACTAAGCTCCTTGCCTGACAGCACACAATCTAGATATGCACCCATATTCTTTGTAAACTTTTCACAGCTCACAACCTATCCCTCCTCTCCTTCCTATTTAGATGTACTGTTGGTCGGAAAAGTTCCTCTTTCTTGAGATAAAGATCACGCAGCCTTGCTCTTGCCCTGTTCAACCGGGACTTTACCGTCCCACCGTTTATATTGAGAATCTGGGCTATTTCTTCGTAGCTGTACCCTTCCATGTCCCGTAACACCAGCACTATCCGTTGCGAAGCAGGAAGCATGCTCAGCAGTGTCTTAATTTCAGCTTCCGTTTCTTGAGATAAAGCTGTATCTAACGGATCAGACGCTTCTGCAGGGAGAGTAAGTAGCAATTGCCCGTCTTCGGTATTGAGAGGCTTGTCAAGAGAGAGTAGTTGAGGACGTCTAGCTTGCCTCCTCTGCTCATCCAAGCAGGTGTTTGTCACAATTCTGTAGAGCCAGGTTGAAAACTGCGCCTGACCATTAAACGAAGACAAAGCACGGAAAGCTTTAAGAAAAGCCTCCTGAGCCAAATCTGCAGCATCATCCTGGTTTCCCACCATCCGGAAACAGAGAGCGTATACTTTTTTTTCATAGCGCTGCATCAGTCTATCGTAGGCCGAGAGGTCCCCGCGCTTGCACAAACTAATAAGTACTTTTTCATCTGTTTCCAAAAAATCACCCACTTCTGGACGATCATAAGCTGATTGTCTAACCGACCTTCCTTAAAAGATCTGCCATTTCAATAGCACTGACAGCCGCATCCCAGCCTTTATTGCCTGCCTTCGTGCCGGCACGCTCAATAGCCTGCTCCAACGTATCGCAGGTGATAATCCCAAAAATAGTCGGCACACTAGTGTCTAGTGAAACTTTAGCAATGCCTTTGGCTACTTCGCTGGAAACATATTCAAAATGAGGGGTAGCCCCACGAATTATTGCGCCAAGACAAATTACCGCGTCATAGCGCTTGCTAGCTGCCATTTTCTGTGCCACCAGCGGCACCTCAAACGCACCGGGCACCCAGGCCACCTCAATATTTTCTTCTGCCGCATCATGGCGTTTAAGCGCATCCAAACAGCCGCTCAAAAGTTTACCGGTAATAAATTCGTTAAACCTACCAACCACAATGCCAAAGCTATAATCCCGTGCAATTAATTGACCTTCATACAGTTTCACCAACAAATTCGCCTCCTCTGGATAAGCTTTCCTGCCTTTACAGGCAGCGCTTTGTCAATATATGACCAAGTTTTTGCTTCTTTGTATCCAAGTAGTCTTGATTATACCGGCAGGGTAGTATTTCAATGGGAACACGCTCCAACAAAGTCAGACCGTAGCCTTCCAAACCTCTTATTTTCCTAGGGTTGTTAGTCAGCAACCGAATTTGACGCACGCCCAAATCTACCAGAATTTGTGCGCCCACGCCGTAATCACGCAAATCAGGCGCGAAGCCCAACTCCTCATTGGCTTCCACAGTATCTTTACCTGCATCCTGCAACGCGTAAGCCCTGATTTTATTAACTAAACCGATGCCGCGTCCTTCTTGACGCATATATATTACCACCCCGCATCCTTCCTCTTCAATTAGCCTAAGAGCATTGGCCAGTTGAGAGCCACAGTCACACCGCTGCGAACCAAATACATCGCCAGTCATGCATTCGGAATGAACGCGAACCAGCACCGGAACTTCCGGATTAATCTCGCCTTTCACAATAGCCAGATGTTCATGCTTGTCCACATTGTTTTCATAAGCAATAATCCTGAAATCGCCGTACTGAGTAGGCAGGTGCGCCTCAGCGGCACGGTGAACTAACTTTTCTTTTTGCATTCTGTACTTGATCAACTCAGCGATAGTAATAATCTTTAGCTCATGCTCCAAAATAAACTGCATGAGCTGCGGGACACGTGCCATGGTTCCATCTTCAGCCATAACCTCACAGATGACGCCTGCAGGATACAGCCCTGCCATAACTGCCAGGTCGACTGCTGCTTCCGTGTGGCCGGCGCGACGCAAAACGCCCCCCTCCATCGCCTTCAGTGGAAAAATATGACCGGGACGCCGCAAGTCACCCGGTTTTGTTTCCGGACAAATCAGCGCCTTGATCGTCTCAGCCCGCTCCCGCGCAGAAATTCCGGTGGTAGAATGGGTGGAATCAACCGATACTGTAAACGCGGTGAAATAGGCATCCGTGTTGTTTGCCACCATGGGAGGAAGTTCCAACTGGTTAGCTCGCTGTGCTTCCAGCGGAGCACAAATCAGCCCGCGGCCATATTTTGCCATAAAGTTAATGGCTTCCGGCGTCACTTTTTCTGCCGCCATCAATAGATCGCCCTCGTTTTCCCTATCTTCGTCGTCCACAGCCACAATCATCTTACCCAGTCGCAGATCTTCAAGCGCTTCTTCAATTGTATTGAATTTCACAAAAAGCTCACTCCTTGTTTATTGAAGAAACCCGGTCTTCATTAAAAAATCCACGGAAATATCTTCTTTTTGTTTTTCATCCCGCTGAGCAAAAAGCAGGCGCTCCACATATTTGCCGATCAAGTCATTTTCCAGGTTAACTTTCTCCCCTTCTCTTTTCCTGCCCAGAGTAGTGTGGGAAACGGTATGAGGAATCACGGAAACAGAAAACCAGTCTAAACCCGTGTCTGCCACAGTCAGCGAAATTCCGTCTACAGCAACGCTCCCCTTGGAGATGATGTAGCGCAAAACTTCAGACGGAGCGCTAAAACGAAAAAGTACTGCGTTTCCTTCCAAGCGACGTTCTGCAATACGGCCGACTCCGTCCACATGGCCGCTTACCAGATGGCCGCCAAGGCGACCGCCTAAGGTTAGCGCACGTTCCAAATTCACCGAATCACCGGGCTTAAGTTCCATTAAATTGCTCCTGCGCAACGTTTCCGGCATCACATCAACCGCAAACTCCCGAGCTGAAAAAGAAACTACTGTAAGACAGACACCATTTACGGAGAGACTATCCCCCAGCTTCACGTCAGTCAAGACTGTCTGGGCATACATCTGCAACTGCGCTGTGCCAACCCGCACAGACAACAGTTTTACCAATCCCAATTCTTCCACTATACCAGTAAACATGACGCCTCCTATCGCTACTTGGGATAAACAAGATATCCTGTAATCAAAAGATCTGCTTGATAACGGTTTATTTCTATATCCCTCACCTGCCACGCTTCTTCCACAGTCGCCACCCCTTCTCCGCCTACCGGAGACGGCGCGCCGTTACCTCCAAACAATAGTGGAGCAATAAAGATATTCACTTTGTCAACTAAGCCATGTTCCAGTAGGGAATAGTTAAGGTTACTGCCTCCTTCCACTAACACCGATATGATTTCGCGGCGACTGAGTTCATCCATAACGGCAGGCAGCGGCACAAAACCCTTAAGGTCCGGGGCAAGCCTCACTAAAGTGACACCGCTTGCCTGCAAAGCAGCAACTCGTTCTTCCGGTGCGCTATCTGTAACAAAAATCAAAGTATTCTCCGGCTGTTTTGCAACCACCACGGCAGTCAGCGGAGTTCTTGCCTTACTATCAATAATTACACGCAAAGGATTTCTGCCGCCCTCTGGCAGACGCACTGTCAAACGTGGGTTGTCGGCCAGCAACGTGCCAATACCGACCATTATTGCATCGTGCTGGCGCCTAAGTAGATGAGCATATTCCCGGGAACGCTGACCAGAAATCCAGCGTGAAGCTTTGGTACGAGTAGCAATTTTACCATCTAGTGTCATGGCAGCTTTCATCGTTACAAAAGGACGTCCTACAGTAATGTACTTGACGAAAGCTTCATTCAGTCGCGCAGCCTTCTCCTCTAAAACACCTGTTTTTAGCTTGAGACCTGCGTCCTCCAGTCGGGCAAGCCCCCGTCCATTAACAAGAGGATTTGGGTCACGCATGCTGACCACAACTTTCCGGATGCCAGCCGCAATAATCCGTTCGGTGCAAGGCGGCGTTCTTCCCGTATGAGAACATGGTTCCAATGTTACATAAAGGGTGGCTCCATCTGCCTCGGCTCCCGCCTCTTCCAGAGCAATAATTTCCGCATGAGCCCCGCCCGCTAGCTGGTGATACCCTGTGCCGATTATTTCACCATCCTTTACCAACACTGCACCTACCATGGGATTTGGACTGGTGCTGCCAAGGCCCTGCGCCGCCAAATTCAACGCCAGTCGCATATAGTGCTGGTCTACTTCCATTTCAGCAAACACCTCTTCTTTTTTAGGTAAGTGAACTCGTTTAAGCAAAGCTTAAACATCGGGGAATCAGGTGGAGAGTCTACTCCACCTGATTAAAAATTCCCACCTACGCTTCGCTTAGAGGTGGGGCCTTAACCCAAAAGAAAAACCAAGATAAAAACCCCGGGAGTTTCCCCAGGGTTTGATGGCATGGAAATAAACCTTCCTTCTTCCATCCAGACTATACTGTCGGCTCCGAAATAGCATCGGATCAGCCAATGGCTCGCGGGCTTTACCGCCGGTTAGGAATTGAAGGCGCAGCTTCTCACCTGTCCCTGAAGGAACTACATTTAGATTATACCATACCGAAGCCGTTGGCTTCAATCAAAGAAGTCAGGAGTCAGAAGTCAGAATGCTTCGCATGTATGCATCCAACATTTTGCTAACCTCTTGCAATAAAAATCTCTCATCTGAAATATCTGCAGATTTAAGATCTTCAGTAAGAATAAGATAGTATCGACATTCTTCAACAGAACCTTGTGCAATGTTGAGATATTTAGCTTTATCAGCTTTACTACGTTTACGGAAACCTTCTGCGATATTCGCAGCTATTGATACTGCAGCACGTCTTAATTGAGATGTTAAGCCGTAAATCTCATACTTGGGGAACAATCCTGTAACACGATAAACAGCTAGAGTAAACGAATGAGCCTTTTGCCACACCAATAAGTCTTCAAAGGTTCCTATTTCTCTCATATTAGATTCCCTTCTACATGAGTAATAGTAAATAAATAGACACCTCCCAAAGGTCTATGACCCATCGCTAATCTGTGGTATAATCCACACGTGCTCTATGGCACACAAAGCATCTAAAAATGCATTTATCGGAGACTGAATCTCCCTGAGCGAACGGATGAGGTGTCTATATGAAGATTATAGAGAAATATCAAGATAAAATCAATGGAGTTCTAAGTACCTTTGACAGGATAATTATCAAAGGCCATATCCGACAGTTCTATAGTCCATCAGGCAAACGTCATTTTTTGAGTGCCAATAATATTCTTTACAAGGATTTTGGCTCATATGCCAACAATGTAACCGAGCATTTAAAAAGTCATGTCAAACAACTGACTGATAATTTAAGCCGACCATACATTTACTTGAATTCACCTAAAATATCTAAGGAATCCACTGCATTACAGGTGCTTAATGATAATCCTATAGAATCCGGATTAATTTGCACAATTTCCACAGTCGAGTTGTGTTCTTCTCTTCAAGTAGTACCAGATAAAGAAACTCAGAAACTGGAATTAAAAAACGTAAATCGCAAATGTATTTGCTTCTATTTCTACTTTCTTGATCCAGAGTTTGGTTTCATGCATGTAAAACTACAATCGTGGTTTCCTTTCATGATCCAGGTATATATAAACGCCAGGGAGTACCTGGCAAAAAAGCTTGATAAGGAAGGCATTGAATATAGACAATACGATAACAGTTTTGCATATATTTCGGATGTAGAAAGAGCACAGGAAATTGCCGACAAAATAGAGTCAGTCAAACTTACCGGGAGGTTGGATGCAATAGCTTATAAGTTAAATCCATACTTATCCATCATACAGGACACATTTGGCATGGGGTATTATTGGTGCGTAGATCAGTGTGAGTACGCAACCGATATCATGTTTAATAACCGAGAAGATTTAGAGGAGATATATCCCTCTCTGGTTGAACATGCACTGGTCAATTTCAAGTGTGAAGATGTAATGACTTTTTTGGGGCGAAAAATGCATCATGCATTTCAGGGAGAAGTAGTCTCCGATATTAAGAAACGTCCCCAAGGGATACGCATCAAACACAGAATGAAATCAAACACCATTAAGATGTATGACAAATATAGGTAGGACAATAATATAGATTGGAAAAATTGTCTATCTATAAAATTTCACGCTGTAGCACTAAACAAAGCATGTGGTTATAATATAAACTAGGGCGCAATTACTAAAACCCAGGATGTGAAAAATGGAGATTAAATCCTTTAAGAAGCTCAAGCTATACGGCTTCAATAACCTGACAAAATCACTCAGCTTTAATATGTATGATCTCTGTTATGCTAAAAAAGAGGATGATAGGCGAGGCTACATTGATTATATTGATGAACAGTATAACGCAGAACGTCTCACCAGTATTCTCACAAACGTCGCTATGATTATCGGAGCCACTGTCTTAAATATTGCTAAACAAGATTACGACCCGCAGGGTGCTAGTGTGACGATTCTGATTGCCGAAGGCCAGGCGTATGATGCCCAGTCAGAAAACGAAGCACCGGGACCACTGCCTGAGTCGATTGTCGGTCACTTGGATAAAAGTCACATAACGGTGCATACCTATCCGGAGAGCCACCCAGATGACGGAATCAGCACTTTTCGCGCCGACATCGACGTTTCTACGTGTGGTCATATTTCACCGTTGAAAACGTTGAATTACCTGATCCACAGTTTTGAGTCGGACATTATGACTATCGATTATCGTGTGCGAGGGTTTACCCGTGACGTTAACGGTCGGAAATATTTTATTGATCATAAGATTAATTCAATCCAAAACTATATTCCCGGTAGTACAAAGGAAAAATATCAGTCGATTGATGTCAATGTTTATCAGGAAAATATTTTTCATACTAAGATGATTCTTCGGGAGTTCGATTTAGACAATTATCTCTTCGGTATAGCTAAGAAAGATTTGACACCTAGCGAGCGACGTAAGATTAAACAGCGGCTTAAAAGAGAAATGTTGGAAATCTTCTACGGCCGTAATGTCTCTAAAGTATAAGGGGAGTAACGAAACCTCAGTTTCGTTACTCCCCTTATTTGCTAATTAAAGAAGATTATTTATCTCCTTCACTTCTACCCTAATTTCGTATTCTTCTCCGGCATCAAAAACCCGTGCCAGCCTTGCTAGTCGATTTGTTAATGCTTGACCGAAAAATTGTCCGTTAAAAACTATCATAAATGCGCCTTTTTGAGAGACGGGTTCCGTATTTGGTATAACTGTTTCCTTGACGACTATCTCTTTACTTTCTTCAATTTCCCGTTTAGAACGCCGACCCCTTGGCTTAGTTTCAATAAGCCAACGAACCTCCAACCGCCATAGGAACAAGCGAGGCGATCCAGATTTTTGAATCTGCTACTTGCCAGAATCCACGCCATAATTTTTGTATTTTCCACTCCCCCGCTAGATATTTTCTGTATAATGTATCTAGATCATTTGAGTTTTGCAGGTGCGGATCAGATGCGCTATAATGTGCATCTAACAGCCAGCCAGACACACCATGTTGCGGGCCTTCACCCACCCAACCGTCTACAACACTAAGATTAAGGACGCCGTTCATAGCTGCTTTCATCCCAGATGTGCCAGAGGCTTCTAGGGGCCAAACGGGATTATTTAGCCAGACATCGCATCCGCGCACCATTAGGCGAGCAATTTCCATGTTGTTATTTTCCAAGAAGACTACAGCATCCTTGTATTTTCTGTTCATCATCACCAAATCCCGGATAATTCGCTTTCCCTCGTCATCACGAGGATGAGCCTTGCCGGAAAATATTAGCTGCGTTTTGCCTTCACGCAAAACTCGTGGCAATTCTACTTTATGCTGCATCTTTCACCGGTAATCACCGGCGCTCACCATCCTTTAATATAAACTTTTGAGATATGACTGATTTGCTTCCTGTCATATCTT
>QLUI01000100.1 GCA_018725345.1 Bacillota bacterium
TCAGAGTCAGAAGTATTCGCTTCTGGCTTCGCCTTTTAGGAGGTGACGGGAGCAATGTATCTCAATCCGTTTAAGGCACGCAAAGTATCTCCACCCAAAATTTTGGTAGGCGGCTTTGCGACTCTCATTTTGCTTGGGGCCATTTTGCTCTCACTGCCTTTTTCCACTCATGACGGGCGAATCCCGTTTTTAGACGCCTTGTTTACAGCCACTTCCGCCGTGTGCGTAACTGGATTAGTCGTGGTAGATACCGGTACATATTTTACAAGGTTTGGACAGACGGTGATCATGTTCTTGATTCAAATTGGCGGATTGGGGTTTATGACTGCCGCCACTTTGGTATTTATTCTCTTGGGTAAGAAAATTACTTTGCGGGAACGACTGGTGATCCAGGAGGCGATGAACCAGATCTCCCAGCAGGATCTGATCAGGCTTGTCTTTAGAGTTGTGTTGCTGACCTTTGCCATTGAAGCCATTGGTGCCTTGTTGTTAAGTACAAGATTTATTCCTCAATATGGTTTGTGGACAGGCCTTTTTTACGCGGCGTTTCATGCCGTTTCCGCTTTTTGCAATGCCGGCTTTGACCTGATAGGCGGATTTACTGGTTTGACTCCATATGCCCACGATCCAGTGATTCTCCTGACAATCGCCAGTTTGTTCATTCTAGGGGGTCTGGGTTTCACTGTAATTATGGAGGTTCATCAGAAACGACGTTTCGTTCGATATTCGCTCCATACGAAGATGGTACTATTAGTTACAGTGATTTTGTTAGTGCTGCCAACTGTGATTATTTTTGCTTTGGAATACAGCAACCCTGCTACGCTTGGGCAGCTTAGCCTAGGCAACAAAATTATAAACGCCTTCTTTACTGCGGCAACACCTAGAACGGCAGGTTTTAATTCGCTGCCTATGGATGGACTGCTTCCGCATACACTTTTTTTTATTATTTCTTTAATGTTTATTGGCGCTTCTCCCGCCTCAACCGGTGGCGGTATTAAAACTACCACGTTTGGCGCGCTGGTGGTGGCGGTTATTTCCACTATTCGGGGAAGAGAGCACCCCCTTCTCTACAGTAAACAAATTCCGGTTGAAATTTTGCGCCGCGCCCTTTCAATTGTGATGGTTTCGTTTTTATTGGTTTTCTTTGCCACTTTTGCCTTACTGATTACTGAGGGAGGCTCACTACTAGATATGCTTTTCGAAGTCGTCTCAGCTTTTGGTACTGTGGGGCTCTCTACCGGGATCACACCTGAGCTTTCCCCCGCCGGCCGCATGATTCTTATTATAGTCATGTTTGCCGGCCGAGTGGGTCCGCTGACACTCGTCTTCTCGTTAGCGAAGAGAATGCAGAAGGCGCCTGTCAAATATCCAGAAGAGAGAATCATGATCGGTTAAAGGAGTGACCTCTGTGAAGGCTAGACAGTTTGCGGTGATTGGAATCGGACGGTTTGGTGCCAGCGTTGCAGCAAAGCTGTATGAAATGGGTTATGATGTCCTCGCCATCGATACTAGCGAATCCAGGATTGATGGAATTGTGGATAGAGTGACTCATGCAGTTGTGGCTGACTCCACTAGCGAAACAGCGTTGAAATCGCTTGGGATCAGCAATTTTGATGTGGTTATCGTGGCTATCGGACAAGATATTCAGGCCAGCATTCTCACAACACTGCTTTTGAAAGAGATGGGCGTAAAACAAATCGTTACCAAAGCCCTTACTGAGCAGCACGGTAAAGTATTGCAAAAAATTGGATCAGACAGAATTGTTTTCCCTGAACGTGATATGGGTATCCGCGTGGCTAATAATCTGGCTGTCACTAATGTGCTTGATTTTATCGAGCTGTCGCCTGACTTTAGCATTGTGGAGTTTATCGCAACTGACGAGATGGTGGGAAAGTCTTTAAAAGAGTTAGATTTGCGCGCAAGATTTGGCGTAAATGTCTTGGCTATCCGCACGGCTGACAAAAATATTAGTGTATCACCAAGCGCCTCTGACAAAATCGAAGCCGGAGATTTGCTGATCATGGTAGGAGAAAATACTAGTCTGCAAAGAGTGGGCGAAGCCTAGAATGCCGTCTGTGATAGAAAGCGCCCAAAATCAGTACCTTAAGCTTTACAGCAGCCTAAAGAAGCGAAATATACGTGATGAGCTGAATCTGCTGCCGCTTGAGGGCGTCAAACTGGTTAGCGATGTTCTTTCCCGAGGGATTGTTCCTCAACTGATTCTTGTGCGGGAAGATGTTGACATGGACAAGTTCCCTTTTCTCTTGCCGCTCTTAGGAAATGCTCTCATTGTCCGTGTAGCAGAAAAACTGTTTGACCGTACAGCTTTTACCGATTCTCCGCAGGGAATTATGGCCATCACAGAAAAGCCCAGCTATGCTTTAACAGATCTTTTTGTAGGTGCTGCACCGCTTATTTTAGTCGCTGATGCTGTTCAGGATCCGGGGAATTTGGGAACCATGTTGCGCTCTGCGGTTGCCGCCGGTGCCGCAGGCGCAGTGCTACTGCCGGGAACGGTGGACAGCGCAAATCCAAAGACACTTCGCGCCGCTATGGGTGCCCATTATGCCATCCCGGTGGTGGAGGCGGCGACTGCCGAACTGTTAAATGAACTGCAGTCGCGGCAGATTCCGCTGGTTGCCGCAGCCGCGACAGCTACTATTACTTATGACCGCTTTGACTGGTCTGCGTCCGCTGCTGTAGTAATCGGCAACGAAGGAGCCGGAGTTTCCCCAGTTGTGGCAGAAGCTGCCGATGCGTGGCTTGCGATTCCGCTTGCTACCGCAGTTGAATCGCTTAATGCTGCTGTTGCTATGTCAGTGATTTTTTTTGAAGCTGCTCGTCAGCGCCGAAGTCGTTAGGGAAAGACAGAAATGCAGAAGATTTCTTGAATCATCTTCTTGTCTGTGCTATAATGAAGGCAGTCTCATTCCATGAATAAGGAGTGGTTTGCGATGTTTAACGCTGACCTGTTTTGGCGGTTTTTTGAAAGAACCGGTTCGGTAACAGCATATCTTTTGTATAAACAGATGGTGACAACCAAAAGAGGCTAAAGGCGATGAGGGGACGAGTACGTGCGCCAAGCTGCGGAGCCTCCGTTACAGAACAAGAGTGGTTGGTGTGTCTGTTCAGCATGGGTTTTGTTGCGGAAGTTCGCTTTCGTCCCTTTTTTGGGGCGATATTTTTTATTGTTTGTTATTGGAAAAAGGGAGTGAAGGCGTTCCGTGCAGAAAAAACTACGGGAAATACATAACCAGGCCGTTGCAGAAATTGTTGCTGTGCAGACAGAAGAGGACTTGAAAAAGATTCAAATCCGTTTTCTAGGCAAAAAAGGAGAGATGACTTCGCTGCTGCGTGGGATGGGACAACTTCCGCCGGAAGAGCGTCCGCTGGTAGGAGGTTTGGCGAATCAGATTAGAGATGAATTGACAAACCTTTTTGCTGCACGTGAAGAAGAACTGCGCAGTAAGGCTCGCCAGAGAGCAATGGCCAAGGAGCATGTGGATGTGACTCTGCCCGGTAAGCAGCCCATGATCGGTCATTTGCATCCTCTGACACTGATAATGGAAGAAATTTCAAATATTTTTCTCGGGATGGGTTTTACTATTAAAGAGGGCCCGGAAATTGAGACAGAATATTATAATTTTGAGGCGCTGAATATTCCCCGCGAGCATCCGGCACGGGAGATGCAGGATTCTTTTTATATCCGGCCGGAGATTTTGTTGCGTACTCACACATCACCTGTGCAGATAAGGACCATGGAAGAGTTGGCACCGCAGGTGCCGGTACGGATTATCGCGCCGGGAAAAGTATACAGACGAGATGATGACGCTACCCATTCCCCTATGTTTCACCAGGTAGAGGGGCTGGTGATTGACCGTGATATTTCTCTTTCCGATTTAAAAGGCACGTTGCTTTTGTTTGCTCGTCAAATGTTTGGACCGAACCAGCAGGTGCGATTACGCCCTAGCTTTTTCCCCTTTACTGAGCCGAGTGCGGAAGTGGATATTGCTTGTGTGATTTGCGGCGGGCAGGGCTGTCGTGTCTGTAAAGATAGCGGCTGGATTGAAATTCTTGGTTCAGGCATGGTCCACCCACGGGTGCTGGAGTTGTCTGGATACGATCCGGAAGAGTATACTGCTTATGCATTTGGCATGGGCGTGGAACGCGTCGCCATGCTCAAATATGGGATTGACGATCTGCGGATGTTTTTTAGCAACGATATCCGTATGCTGCGGCAATTCGGCTGAGCAGGTAAGCAAAGGAGGAACTGGCGTGCGTGTACCATATACATGGCTAAAGGATTTTATCGAGATAGAGTTGTCGGCTCAGGAATTAGCAGATGTTCTGACTAATGCAGGCATTGAAGTGGAAGAAATCACCACGCTTAAGGTGGATTTTAGCGGGGTGGTAGTTGTCGAAGTGCTGACAGTGGAAAAGCATCCTGAGGCTGACAAGCTGTTTGTGACCCAGGTATGGGATGGAGAAGAGGAATATACTGTCGTAGCAGGTATTGCCAATATGCAGCCCGGAGACAGGGTGCCCCTTGCCAAGCCGGGAGCTTTGCTACCAGGTAATTTGAAAATTAAGCGTACTAGGCTGCGAGGTGTGGAATCTGCAGGCATGCTTTGTTCTGCGGCAGAACTCGGCCTTGCTCTAAATCCCAATCTGGACGGTATGCTTATCTTAGATAAAAATACACCGCTCGGTCAATCTTTAGCAGAAGCACTCTACTTAACAGACCCGATTCTTGTATTGGGACTAACGCCTAACCGTGCTGATTGTTTGGGTTTGCTGGGGGTTGCTCATGAAGCGGCGTCTCTGACAGGAAAACCGGTGCAAATGCCAAGTATTACTGTCAACATGAAGCCGTTAACTTCTCAGGTACCAAAGATTAGTATCAAAGATCCGAAATTATGTGCCCGCTACGCGGGGTTGCTAGTGCAGGATGTTCGCATTGGTCTAGCTCCGCTTTGGATGCAGGTTCGCTTGCTGCAGGCCGGCGTGCGTCCGATCAACAATATTGTAGATGTGACTAACTATGTAATGTGGGAATGGGGACAACCATTACACGCATTCGATTATGCCACGCTTGCAGAGGGTAGAATTGAGGTGCGGCTTGCCTTTGAAAATGAAGTTCTTGTTACGCTCGACAATATTGAGCGTCCGTTAACAGAAGAGATGCTGCTGATTGCCGACGCGTTGCGGCCCATAGCCATAGCAGGTGTAATGGGTGGCTTGGCAACGGAAGTGACTGAAAAAACAACTAGCGTTTTACTGGAATCGGCTCATTTTGATCCTACTTCCATCCGTCGAACAGGCCGTAGCCTGGGTCTTTATTCCGAAGCGCAGCAACGTTTTGAAAAAGGAGTGGACGTCAACGGTTGCTCCCAAGCAATCCTGAGGGCTTCACGATTGATTGAACTGTTAGGTGCCGGATGCCCAGTCGGGGAAGTAGTTGATGAATATGCGGCTCCACGCTATCCGAATCAAATTCGACTTCGTCCTGAGCGAGCGCGTAAGCTGATAGGACTGGAAATTTCGCAGCTGGAAATGGCTTTGATTTTTCGTCGGCAAGGGTTTTCTGTGGGAGAGGGAACTCAATTACATGTGACTGTCCCCACCCGTCGTCAGGATTTGCAACTTGAAGTTGATTTGATTGAAGAAATAGCTCGTATTCATGGCTATCATAAAATTGGCAGCACACTGCCTGCCGGCGCCATGACCCAGGGCAGACTTACTGACAGGCAGCAGCTACTTAAAAAAACAAAGCAGACACTGCAATCCTGCGGTTTTGCAGAAGTGATCAATTACTCATTCATTAGTACGCAAGATGCGGAAAAGCTTCAAATCCCTGCAAATAGTCGGCTGCGTCAGGCCGTTTCCCTAGCCAATCCGTTGTCAGAAGAGCAAAGTGTGATGCGGACACAATTAGTTAGCGGCTTATTGTCTACCATCGCTTACAATAAAAACCGAAATCAGCACGACCTAAAACTGTTTGAGCAAGGATCAGTCTATTTTGCCCAGGAATTACCTCAGCTTCTTGCTGACGAACGCACCGTTTTAGGAATTGCCATAACCGGTGCTTTTCCCGGTGAGCATTGGCAGCAAAAGCCTTTGGCAGTCGATTTCTTTGACATGAAAGGTACGGTGGAAACAATATTTGCGCGCCTAGGCAGTCGCCTGGCTACATATCTGCCGGCCGAAATTCCCTGGTGCCAGCCCGGTCAGAGCGCAACCGTTATATTGGCTGGAGAAGAAGTTGGTTGGCTAGGAAAAATTCACCCTAATGTAGCAGACAGATTTGAGCTTGATAAGCCGGTATATCTAGCAGAGCTTGATTTGCAGGCCATCTTGCCACTCGCAAATTTATTTCCTGAATATGTTGCGTTGCCGCGTTACCCTGCTATGCTACGGGATATGGCAATTGTCGTACCTGATGCGGTAAGTGCTGCGGAGGTTATTAGCTTAATCCGTGAAGCCGGCGGTTCGCTGGTGGAAGAAGTCAACCTGTTTGACTTGTATCGTGGGCCTCAAATTCCAACAGGATGTCGTAGCTTGGCCTTTGCTGTCAAGTACCGAGATAAGTTTAGGACGCTTAGTGATGAAGTTGTAGCGCGTCAGCACCAAAATATTGAAGAAGCTCTGGCTGCCAGATTTTCTGCCAGTTTGCGCAGGTAACGGTAAGACACCGGCTGGGAGAAGGAAAAATGTCAGATTGAGACGA
>QLUI01000101.1 GCA_018725345.1 Bacillota bacterium
AGGGCTAGGGCAACTCCGCTAAAAACCGTAATCCCACCAGCACCCCGCCCGAATATCTCCGCTCCAGGCTGATTTGCACCCCAGCCTGTCGTCCAAGCTCTTCCCCCGCCGCCAAACGTTGTACAAACTGGCTAAGCAACCCAAAATCCCTGCCGTTTACCGTCAAGCGTACAGTATGTCCTCGTCCAACCTGTCGCAGCACTATTTCCCGTTCTGCCTCAAAGCGCAACGTCTGCCCGTCAGCCACATTGCTGCGCAAAACCCGCCGTCCGTCAACAAACACATCTAGCCAGCATCTGTCAGTAGTTTCAAGCACGACAAGTAAGCCCTCCGGCAGACGATCCTCTTCAGCAGAGCCCGGCGGCACAGGCGACGGCACTACAGGCGCCGGCACAATAGGAGGTTCTGGCTTTACCGGCTCAGGCTGCTTTGGCGCAGGCAGGAAAGGATCACGACCTGTCCTGTCCACAGAAGCGCTTTTTTTTTGCCGTATATCAGGTGCGGCAACACTGAATGGATCCCGTCCCGGCACAGCCGGAGCCAAAATCTCAGGCAGCTGCTCCGCCGGCACAGCTAAATCCTCCCCTGCTGTTTCCGGCAGCGGCAGCGCCACCTTCCCACAGCCAACAGCTAACAACAGGGAAAATATAAATAATATTGTCAATCCTTTTTTCTTCATCAGCAACTCCTATTCTGCTGCATAAAAAGCGCTGGCACCCATATTTACCGTCATGCCATCAGGATTCTGCGACAATCTTAGTTCATCTATTCTAATCGCTCTTTCATAGAGCGATAAATAATCGAGGAAATTCATCAACTGGTGATAGCTGCCATCAAATAAAATCTGCATAGGCATTTCTACTAAGCCCGTAGCGCCTTCGACATTCACTCGTTCAGCAAAACGTATTTGCCCAAAATTCATCTCCGCCAAATCCGCTCCCGCCTGTAAATCAAGCAGCAAATCTTCCACCCGCGCCGAGCGCGGCAGCAACCGTTCCACAACTTCCCACTCTGCGGCAAGCTCGGCAGACTGTCTTTCTAGTGCCTGCAATCCTGCGAGCCTAGCTTTTGCGGCAGAGAGCAGTTGCTCTTCCTCGAGCAGCTTTTGCCGCTCAAGCTGCAAAACGTTCCACTGATTCAAACTTAACAGAAAACCAACTATGAGCAACACAACAAGGGCTGGCACAAGTAAACTGCCACGTTTTATCTCCACTACTATTCACCTCTTTCTTGCGGCGGCGCATATTCCTGTCCCACAGCCAGCGTGGCTCTGATTTCAAAACGAACCAAATTAGCCGCTTCCAGTTTCTCTTCTGCGGAAAATACAAGATGTAACTCAGTGATTTCGGGAATTTCCGCAAGTTTAGTAAGCCAAATTGCCACAGCAGGGTGGTCAAAAGTCAAGCCTTGCAAAACCAGCTCGCCGCTTTGTGAGAGCGCCAGATTAGTAAGCCAGACATTGCGAGGAATCTGAGTCCCCAAAGCAACCAAAAGATCACGCCAAGCAAGAGGGGAACCCATTGCCTTTTTAAGTAGCTCTCTTTGCCTCACGATCCGATTCTGTAATTGCTGATAAGGCTCATAAGTTTGCGCTTCTATCTCCACAGCAGCTTTTTTTTGCGCTGTGGCAGAAAGTTGTCCCTTTACCTGAAGCGTCAAGACAGAGCACAAGCTGAAAGCAGCAAGTAATAGCAACGCAGCGGCGCCGGCTGACTTAAGCGCCTTAGCTTTCCGCTCGTTAATTCTCATCTCAGCAAACATTTCCGCGGGCAGCAAGTTTACTTTAATCATTTGCTTTGCTCCATTCCGCGCAAAGCAAGACCAATACTGACAGCATACTCAGCTCCGCTCACATCAACTTTTGTCTGTCCGTCCAAAATGTTAGCAAGTGGCTGCACTACTTCCACCGCCACATCAAGCTCTTCTTGCAGTAAAGAGGCTAGTCCCTCTGCCCGTGCGCCTATCCCGCTTAACAAAACTCTACTGACAGATTTAAGATTCTCCTGTTTTAGATGATAACTGATCGAAGTAAGAATTTCAGCCGCAACAGAGCGCCCCCAGCGAGCGAACCCTTGCTCATCGCTTCCTTTTTCAAGCGTAGCCGCTACCTGCCGGTGGTACTCTTCTGCTGAAAAAGGAAGCAATAAGCCGCCATGAAACTGGGTCAAACCCACCGACATCACCCTTGCAAAACGCGGCATCCCATTAACAGCGAGCAGCACACTGCCCAAACCCATCGATAAATCCACCAGCACCACCTCACCCGCCAACTTCTCCTGCGGCACAACCCTCATTGTGGCAAGCGGCGCCAGGTCTATCACCTTCGGCAATAGCCTGCTCATTTTTAGGGCAGCAAGGCTAGGTTCCAACTGTGCCCTACGAGCCGCCAAAAGCAACAGTTCATACTGCGGCCCTTCCTCTCCGTCCACTTCTCCCACAAGCGCCATATCAAGCAGCATCTGTGCATGGGGGATAGGGATATATTCCCCCGCCTGCAGCCGAACAGCTTGCTCCAGCTTATTTTTTGGCACCTTCGGGAAAGTAATCAACCTGATAATCACGCTCTGGTTAAACATACCCAGCACCACATTGCGGCTACTGAATTTTGCCTGTGACCATAATCTATTTAATGCTTCACTTACAGTTTCTACTTCCAAGACGACTCCGTCAACTACTGCCGTTTTCGGAATCAGCATCTCTGCCGCCGCAATCACTTGCAGCTTACCGCCTTTGCCCCGCACTTCAACCGCCCGAATAAAGCCGGTATCAAGCTCCAAACCTATGCTTCCGCCGCCGGCAAACACTACCCTCACCACTCCCCACTCCAACGGCTTCAAATTTTTTTCCGCTTCTGCTAAACTCTTATGTAAAACCCGCGAGACTTGCCGCCGGCTAATCCCCTCTCCCTCTGGGAGAGGGCTAGTGTGAGGGCAAATCCTTTCTAAATCTGAGTGATCACAGAAAAAATAGGCAAATAAAGCGCCAGCACCAGCACACCAACAATTCCACCGACAAAAATTATCATCAGCGGCTCAATTAAACCCGTCAACCCTTTAGACATGGTAGCAACTTCCTGCTCGTAAAACTCTGCAATCCCCGTCAAAAGCGACGGCAGATCCCCTGTCTCCTCTCCTACGGCAATCATCAAAGTAACGGTGGGCGGGAAAAGCTTGCTCTCTTTTAGCGGTTCGGCGATGCTTTGCCCTTCCTGGATTTTTTCACCTGCCCGCTTGACAGCCTCCGCTACCAAAGTACTCCCCGATGCCGGCCCTGCCGTCTCCAAGGCCTGCAGCACCGGAATGCCGCCGGAGAGCAGCGTAGACAACGTACGCGAAAATCTTGCTACTACAGTCTTTTGCACAAGCCCGCCAAAAATCGGTATTCTAAATTTTGTCCTATCCCAAACCCTCTTGCCCGAGTAGCTTGCCAAATAATACTTAACTGCAAAAAAAGATGCCACAATCAGCAAAATATAGAGATACCAAAAATTGCGCAGCGAATCACTAAACTGCACAATCAGGCCTGTCAGAAAAGGTAGCTGCGTTCCTTCAGGGTAAAAACCTAAAAATATCGGCACGATAAAAATAAGCATCACCGTCAATACTAGCACGGCAAAAACAAGCACCGTAAGCGGGTAGAACATGGCCGCCTTGATATTATCTTTGAGGGCTTTTTCGCTCTCCAACTGCAAAGACATGCGCAGCAAGACATTCTCCAGCGTGCCGCCCACTTCGCCCGCCTTAACCAAGTCGCAATACATCTCATTGAAAACCTCCGGATGCCCGCTCAGAGACTCGGAGAAACTTCCTCCCCCCTCCACATTGGCTGACACCGCAAGTAATGCTTTGCGTAAAGTTATGTTGACAGTCTGCTCACCCAAAGCTGTCAGGCAGCGAGTTAAAGGAATACCCGCACTCAGCATCGACGCCATCTGTCTGCTAAAAAGCGCCAGCTCACCCAAACCAACCCTCTTTTTCAAAGTAAACGCCTGTTGTAATCCCGATACTTTTGCCTCCCTCAATTCGATCGGCGTAAAACCTAGACGTTTTAAACGGGCAGTTGCCAGAAACTCATTTTCTGCCTCCAATTTGCCGCTCGAGAGAGCGCCCCTTTGATTTAGCACTTGATATGCATACAATGGCACCAAAACCACCTCCGAATTTCCGGCAAAACAAGCATAATATTATGATTACAATTCTCCGAAAATTGACTAATTTCCTGCCCCCTCTAACAGATAGTTACATTTTCGTACAAAATTTGTTTCCCTTGTCTAAAAAAGAAATTAGCCGAAAAACAGACCAAAAACAAAAGCAAAAAAGAATACCGGATTACCGCAGCGCTCTTTCCAGTTCAAGACGGTTCACGCTGCGCGACAACGCTTCTTCCCTTGAGACAATACCCCGCAGGCATAAATCTGCCAAAGCGTTATCCATCGTCTGCATGCCGTGGCTGCGCCCTGTCTGCATCGCCGTATATAGCTGATGATCATGCCCTTCCCGGATCAAATTCGAAACAGCCGGCGTATTAATCAATATTTCTACTGCTACAGCACGACCACTGCCATCTACGCGGGGCAGCAAGTGCTGCGCAATAATGCCTTTCAGTGAACTGGCCAGCTGCCTGCGAATATAGCTGCGCGCCGACTCGGGGAAAACGTCTACTATCCTGTTAACAGCAAGCGGTGCAGTCTGCGTATGCAATGTAGAAAACACCAAATGGCCGGTTTCAGCGGCCGTCAGCGCAATAGCAATGCTTTCCATGTCCCGCATTTCACCAATCAAGATTACATCCGGGTCATGTCGTAGCATATGCCGCAATGCCGTGGAAAAGGAACGTGTGTCGTATCCTACATCCCGCTGCCGCACAATGGACTTTTTGTGGGTATGCAAAAATTCAATCGGGTTTTCGATCGTCACAATATTTACGGAACGCTCCTCGTTAATCATGTCGATCATGGAAGCCAGCGTGGTACTCTTTCCGCTACCCGTCGGACCGGTAACCAAGACAAGTCCACGTGGCAGCCTTGATAAATCCTTGACAATCTCGGGCAACCCCAGAGAATCAACTTTAGGAATCTGCCACGGCACTACCCGCAAAACCACATCCAATGATCCTCTTTGAACCATGGCGCTACCGCGAAAACGGCTGATTCCGTTAATAGAGTAAGAAAAATCCAGTTCCCACTCATTTTCTAGTTCTGCTTTCTGCTTTTCATCTAAAAGAGTGTAGAGCAACTCTCTCACATCTTTCGGCCGCAGCGCCTCCATCTCAAGCGATACCAACTCCCCAAACACGCGGACCATAGGCGGCAACCCGACCGGTAAATGCAAGTCCGACCCACTCATTTCCACAGTCTTTTTCAGTATCTGGTCAATTAACGTCGTCTGCTTACCATCAGTACTTCCTTGAATGATCTTTTCCACCGGTTTCGCCTCAGTAAAAACGTCCTGCCGCAAAGTGATCATCCCCTCATCTTTCTCTTTAAAAAGGCAAGTTCCACCAGCTCCCCGCCCAAGTACCTCCGCTCCAGGCTGATTTGCACCCCTGCCGCCAGCAAACGCTACCCTCATTTCCTCCTACGGCTTAAAATCTTTTTCCATTTCTTTTAAACTCTTATGTAAAACCCGCGACACTTGTCGTTGACTGATTGCCAATTTTTCCGCCGCCTCCACCTGCGTCAAATCCCGATAAAATAAATAATAGATCACCTTTTGCTGTAATCTGCTTAATTTCCTAAAGGCTTGCTGCAAGACAATTCGATCCTCAATAGGCAGCCTGAAAGTTTCATGCTTTTCTGACCGAATTTTACTCGCATCCACTTCCTCAAAAGCAACCAACCCTGCCCGCATTGCTTGCAGTACCCCTTCTTTGCGCACATTCAGCGCCACCGCAATTTCCTCAATCGCCGGCAGCGCCTCCCTCTCCTTCAGCACTTGCTCCACATATTGATCTACCCTAAACTGTAACTCCCTGATGCATCCCGGCCGGTAATACGCCGCCTCCTTTCGCAAAAAATGCCGAATTTCCCCCATCACACAATGAGCCGCATATGTACTAAAAGCAGCGCCAATCTCCGGGTCATAGCGACGCACTGCTTTGAGTAGCCCCTCCATCCCCGCTTGAAGCGCATCATCACTATTGCCTCCGGTATAAATCCGTACAAAATGGCTGACCAACCGCCGAGCGGCTACAGCAACCTCTGCCAAATCTTCCTCGGAACGACTTTGACGGTATCGCAAGTAGCGCTCTTCTAGTTCTTGCTGCTGACCCATCCTCATCCTGCCAGTTCTCCTCTATTTAATCCCTGTAAATCTGAGTAATCACAGTATAAATGGCCAAATATAGCGCCTGATATTTATACAAAGGCAAATAAATAACCTCCGTTCTTCCAAAACAAACATCCTATTGCGATTGCAATTCTCCGAAAAACGACTGATCTCCTGCCTCCCTTGACAGATAATTAGATTGTCGTAAAATATTTGTTTTAGCTTGTCTAAAAAACAAGTTATGCGGTATAACCTAAGTGAAGAGAAGATTGAGGAGAAATTTTCCTTAATCTCCAAAAATTTTAAAGGAGGAAACAGAATGTTTAAACTTGTCCAAAAAGCAAGACAGAATCAAAAAGGCTTCACACTGGTTGAACTGATGGTGGTTGT
>QLUI01000102.1 GCA_018725345.1 Bacillota bacterium
ACAAGCAGGAAGCAGCAGTCTTTATTGAATGGTAGCCGATAAAATCGGCTCCAGGGTTCAAATCCCTGCCTCTCCGCCAATTTTTGGCATTGCCAAAAATTAGCAAAGAAATCAAACAGATATTCAAAAAAGAATTTTAACCTGAAAAAATAATTTAGGAAAAAGGCGGGCTTTTCCCCGTAAAAAAGGAGGAAATATGGATGTTATAAAACCAAAAAAGACAGTAGGAGATACAGGTTGGTTTGTGCAAGATAGGTTCGGATTGTTTATCCACTGGGGACTTTATGCACTTCCGGCAAGACATGAGTGGGTGAAACACCAAGAAGAAATACCGGATGAAAAGTATGATGTTTATTTTAAGTATTTTGATCCTGACCTGTATGATCCCAACCTGTGGGCAAAGGCCGCGTATAACGCAGGTATGAAATACTTTGTTATTACAACAAAACACCATGAAGGATTTTGTTTATGGGATTCAAAACTTACAGACTATAAAGCACCAAATACACCCGCTAAAAAAGATCTTCTGACGCCCATGGTAGAAGCATTTAGAAATTATGGTTTTAAGGTTGGCTTTTATCATTCGCTTATAGACTGGCACCACCCTGATTTTATTATAGACTCACTTCATTCTATGCGAAATTATCCTGACAGGGATAAATTCAATCAGAAAAGAGATCAGAAAAAATACATAGAGTATCTACATGGACAGGTAAGAGAACTTTTAACACAGTTTGGGAAGATTGATATTATGTGGTTTGATTTTAGTTATCCCTCTGACCCCAATAGGCCCAAAGACTGGATTGGTAAAGGAAGAAAAGAATGGGAGAGTGAAAGGCTTCTAAAAATAGTAAGGGAACTTCAGCCTTATGTTATTTTAGATGATAGGCTTGATTTGGCAGACATAGAAGGTGCATGGGATATAAAAACGCCTGAACAATACAAGCCAAGAGAATGGCCAAAAGTAGATGGTACTCCGGTTGTATGGGAAGCCTGTCAGACATTTTCAGGTTCATGGGGATACCATAGAGACGAGTATACCTGGAAATCAGAAGAACAACTTATACAGATGCTTGTAGATACTGTAAGCAAGGGCGGAAATCTTTTGTTAAATGTAGGTCCTACCGGAAGGGGCGATATTGACCATAGAGCATTAAACAGGCTTGAGGCATTTGGCAAATGGATGAAGTATAATAACAGGTCAATATATGGATGCACACAGGCACCTGAGGAACTTAAAGCTCCGCAGGATTGCAGATTTACATATAATCCGGATACAAACAGACTTTATGTCCACATATTTGCATGGCCATTTATTCATCTTCACTTAGATGGGCTTGCAGGCAGGGTAGAATATGCCCAACTTTTGAATGATGCATCAGAGATAAAGATAGGTATGGATCCCTGGTTAGTGCAACAGATGGGCAAAAAGTATGAAAATACTCTGACGCTTACTCTTCCTGTCCGAAAACCAGATGTAACAGTTCCGGTTATAGAATTATTTTTGAAATAACTTAGGCACAATCATTGCAAGCGACTGAAAAGAGCGTGGTAATCCCGCATAAGCATGAGATTGCTTCTTCGTTCGCAATGACAGGATTGCTTCGGGAGCCCTCTGCTATTGCAACAACAGAATAGGAGAAAAAGAATATGAGTAGGCAGATTGCATTAGATATTATCAACTTAAAATCGGCGCAAAGGCTCGGGCATACCGATTATAGCATGGAGTATCATGACGAATATATTAGAAAAATTACCGGATTGGAAAAAGACCATCCAGATGCAATGAAAAAATTTTACGACGCATGGGAATACGACTTTTTGTGGAACACGGATGACGGGCTTTATGGCAACTGGCTTGAAAGAGGTAGAGCAACAGATATGGGGCATGCTGTTTATGCTGATGATAGTAGTGATAAAAAACAGGCACAGGAATGTCCATTTAAAACACAAGATGATGTGTGGTCTTTTGACCCGATTAAAGAATACGGACTGCCTGATTTTAAGGAACAGGTTACCGAGTATGAACGGTTAAACAGGGAAAAAAGAGAAAAATTTTCCAATCAGCTTGTGACAGGCGGCTATTATAAAACAATTATTTCAGGCGCAATACAGTCATTTGGGTGGGATATGCTTTTAATGGCTGCTGCTGATGCGGATAAATTTGAAAAGGTTCTTGACAGATTTTTCAAGTTTACCCTTCATTATATGAAAGCATGGGCAGAAACAAGTGTTGAGGTTGTTATACAGCACGATGACTTTGTATGGACATCAGGCGCTTTTATACATCCTGACTTTTATAGAAAAGCAATCATCCCGCGATATGCAGAACTGTGGAAACCATTGCATAAAGCAGGAAAAAAAGTTTTATTTTGTTCAGATGGAAATTTCATAGAATTTGCAGGTGATGTAGTAAAGGCAGGAGCAGATGGGCTTATATTTGAGCCGGTAAATGATTTTGAGTTCATAGTGGAAAGGTTTGGAGATTCTGTTTGCCTTGTCGGAAGCTCGGTTGACTGCAGGGATATGACTTTCGGAAAATGGGATAAAGTAAAGGCAGACATTGACAAGACGCTTAAATTAGCAAAAAAATGTAAAGCAGTTATATTTGCTGTTGGCAATCATATACCTGCGAATATTCCTGATGATATGTGTCAATTATACATAGATTATTTAAAAAAGAACTGGTTTAGAAAAATTTAACCTGCTTTCTTAAGAATTTCAACAGCCAAAAACATAGAGAAAAGAGATGTCACACTTTCTAAAAGAGATTACCAACATTATAATTTCAAGCATAGAGAAGAACGGGCCTGTTGCAATATTTATCGGCGGGATTATAGAACAAATAATTGCTCCGATTCCATCACCTCTTATTGCAACTGTTGGTGGGTTTTTGCTTATTCCCGAGGAGGCAAACTTTATTTCTGCTTTATGGATTGGATTTATAAAAGTGGCGCTTCCCTATACAGTTGCCGCTACAATGGGTGTAAGTTTTGTATATTTTATTGCATACTTTGGTGGAAGGGCTTTGATTGAAAAGTTTAAAATGTATTTAGGTTTTTCATGGAAAGATATAGAGGAGATAAGTAAAAAGTTTGGCGGTGGCGCATTTGATGCTGTTATGATATTTTTATTAAGGGCAGTTCCTGTTGTACCCATATCCATAATTTCAGCCGTGTGTGGTTTTATAAGAACAAAAATAGTTTTGTTTTATGTCTTTTCTCTTTTTGGAATACTTGTTCGAAGTGTCATCCTTGCAATGGTTGGCTGGCAGATGCAGGAAGGATATAAGGCTATAATAGGCGGTCTTGATAAAGTAGAAGATATGATAAAGGTTGTTTCTATCTTTCTTATCCTATTTCTGTTTTACCTTGGATACAGGAACAGAGGCAGGTTTTTAAAAAAATAGCGTAAATTCTCAGTCAACTGCGTTGACTGAAGGCACAAAGCATGAGAAAAAAAGATAAAAAGACAGTCCACTGTGTGCCTTAGTAAGCATTTTCATAATTAATGTTACGTATTATTTGTTGACTTTTAACTGAAATTCTGGTATGATATTTCCTGTAAGAAAGGGGATATCATGCCAAGAAAGAGTCCGTTTGAAATTGTTTTGACCAGTAAAGAGCGAGAGCATTTCATATGATTTTCCAAACCTTCAAGGAGTAGAAAAACGCTTGCTGGATTTTCAAACCAAATATCAAGAGATTGCTCGTCCCTTTAATTGGAAATTTACTCGTAAAGACCTTAAAGAAAAAATTAAACTTGTTAGTGACCATATCATTGATCAATATCAACCGGTAATGTTCCAATCCGCTACTGAATCTTTGGCGAATGTCTATGCATAAAATACGTAACACAATTTATGAAGTAGACCACTAAGCAATTCTTAAAGGCGTTCGCTGAATATCTGCGTGAGGCGGTCCTTGCTTGCATCGTCTGATCGCCCCGCTATAATTCCCTTTATGATGGACTATTTGCCCTAGATTCCGACCCAATAGTTACTATTTTTTAGAGAAGATTATTGCTTGGTTTTAATTTTTGCCCGTTACCGGTCTCGGGCCAACTTCAGAGAGGTCAATCGGGACGAAACCCAGTTTTAGAGCGGGCGAGTCCGCCGCTAACGTGAAATCCCGTTTGTTGAGATTTCGGAATTTCGGGTTTACCACGATTGAATGGAGGTCCCGCCCCATGGCCTGCCACTGCTTTAACGTCAGATTCTTCCCGCCAACTTTAAAATACGGTCTTCTTTTAACCGCATAGAAGAGGTTTAAATCACTATGAATGCGGCCGGCCTCTTTTTCCACGGTATGATTTGAAAGGAAGAACGGTTCCCCGCTACTCACCATGATATTGCGTATCCATGTGAATCCCCGATGCGGCTCAATCCGGGTATAAATGGCCACTGCTTCACCGCCAAATGCCCAGATATTGTTCCGAACCATGTTCTCGCGACCGTAATGTTGATGGAACGGCTGACGGTCCGCATCATAACAGACGTTATTCTCGATAAGCAGATGACTGGAACCTTCATCAGGATAGATACACCAACCACCATAGTGGGCTGATGACACGTTATAGATTAAGTTGTTGCGCAAAACCGTTCCCGACTGAACTCCGAGCGTGTAGATTCCCCCCATATCGGAAAGCAGTTTGTGCCCGATATCATGAATGTGGTTGAACGCAATCAGGTTGTCCCTGCTCACATTTTCCTGGTATCCCCACTCCCAGCCGCACGATATGCCGGAATAAAACAGGTCGTGGATATGATTGTGGCAGATCGCTACGGTATGGGCGTTCATAGAGAGAACCCCCACCGCACTGTGAAAAATCCGGCCGCCGCGCGCAATCTCGTTGTCGGTTACCTGATGATGACCGGTCTGCCGTATTTTAACGTCCGGATCGCAGGCCGCGGCACCGTTAATTTTGACACCGCCGGCTCCCATGTCATGGATGGTGTTGCCAACCACGCGAATCCCATGGCAGGCATCCGCAATTTCAACACCGTACCAACCAATGTGTTCAATGGCACACTGCTCAATCGCGCAGAACCGGGCCCCCTCAAAATAAATGACTCCTGGAACATCACACGCTGCCTGAGCCGCACTGGCTTTGACCCCGCGGTTGTGCTGACGGCTATGCGGGGTCCGGGACGCATCCGGTCCTATGAACGTGGCCCTGTCAGACGGATCCGGGTGGCGCCAATCGGTATGGGCAAACCGGATACCTTCAAATCGGATGTGTTCAACGTACTGATTCTCTTCCGGTTTTCCCACCAATGCCAGTAATTGAAGACATCGCGGGGCGATAATCTCCGTCTTGCCTGGCGTCTCGCCCCCGCGGGGCAGATAATACAACCGGCCCTCTTTACGAGACAAATACCACTCGCCGGGTTCGGACAATTCCTCAAACACATTGTCCAGATAATAGTCGGCCAGTTGGCCGCTATATGACCCCACCAGCGCCGACCAACTCGGACGCTGCATGGTCACCAGGTTGGAGTCCGGGTCAAATGCCGCAATTCCCGAACGCTCCTCAATCCAGAAATGGAGATAAACCACTTCCACGTCGGTCAAATTGCGGAACGGGCGCACTTCACCGGGGTTACAGATAAACTGGGTTTGACCGCCGCCACCCCATCCGGCGGGGAGTTTCATGCCAAGAGCTTCTTTCATCCGAAAAAGTCCTTTTTTAGGGAGGCGCGGCCGCTCCGCCCGGCGTCCATTAACGAACAATTGCCGGAAACACCACTTGCCTTCCGCCACTTCCGGAAGATCAACCACCCATAATGCCGTCTTGCGGTTGATGGTCGTCGTTTTCCAACCGGTAATGCGTTCCCCGCCACTGATTACCGGTTTCTCATTCCGGTAAGGCTTGAACGTAACCGGCCAGGAATCCTCAGCACTCAATATCAGCGGAGTCTTCATCGCATAGACTCCCCCCCGCAGATACACCTCAACCGGCTTCGAAAGACATTCGTCTGTTTGCCACCGATTCGAATCATAGTTCCTTCCCGGCTTCATCAGGTGAAGCATGTTTTGGATACCGTTCAATGTCGCCAAAGGCCCATCGTTTTTTTTCGCGTTCGGTTCCGGCAACCGCCCGGACCATGCATCGTTGCCCTCAGGGGACACGTAAAGTTTCAACATACTTTCTTCGTTGGTGTTCATACCATCTCCTCTTCACGCACAGGCAACCGCCAGAGACCATGGTCTTGAATTCCCACCGTGGCAAGCATATCGGCGGCCCGAGCAAATTGTATGTCCTGTTGGATACTGTAAGGCGTCCCGGCCTCAAGATATGGCTACAGATTGACACTCCAGAACCTCCTCTTTTCACTTTCTATTTTAGCAGAACCGTAAGCAAAAGTTAAATTCTTGTATAAATTATATATGTAATATTATTATTTATGTAATATATTCAAGTGGTGGTAACAAATCTTTGTTCTACCTGCCCAAAATTTGCTCTTAAATAAGCAGAATTTTGGGCAGGAAAAGAGAGAAAAAAGATTTCTTTGACGCATGCCAGAACCTCCGGTAGAATACCAACAAAAAGGAGTGGCCAATGGAGAAAATCTTAACCTGTTACCTGAGGCGTTGGCCGATTGAGA
>QLUI01000103.1 GCA_018725345.1 Bacillota bacterium
AGAGGAGGTTGTGATGAAGGTCGTTCTTATCGTGTTAACATTGATGTCCTTCCATATTAAGATAGCCGGAGGGGAAGAGTTGGAAAAACTTTCTTTGGAAGAGGCATTGAAAATCGCTTTTATAAATAATCCTGAAATAGTGACAGCAGAAAAAAATATTGAATCAGCAAGGGCAAGAGTTGTTCAGGCTTTGGCTTATCCTAATCCTGAACTTGAGACGGTAATGAAAAATCCTTCCGGAGGTGTAGAAGTTGAAGTCAGTCAAGAATTGGAACTCTTTGGGAAAAGAACACTCCGGGGAAATATGGCAAGAAATGAGATTAAAATCTACGAAAGTGAGTTGGAGTTAATCCACTTGGGGGTCTCTTTTAAGGTTAAGGAATCATATGCTCAGATATTGTTGGCAAGAAAAATAGAGGAACTTGCTGAGGAGTCTTTAAATCTAACCAGGAAATTTTTGGATAAAGTCCGGGAGAAATTTAATCTTGGAGAAGTTTTAAGGAGTGAATTACTCAGGGCGGAGATTGAGATGTTTTACGCTCAAAATGAGTTATTAGTAGCCGAAAAAGATCTCTCTCTTAATAAGGCAAAATTAAATATTTTACTCGGGAGATCGGTCTCTCATAAATTCGTTTGCACCGATGAATTTGTTTATAAAGAGAGGCGGTTTGATTTAGACACGCTTATAAAAAATGCTTTGATAAACAGGCCAGACCTTAAGGCTAAAAAACTGATGCTTGATTCAAAAAATATGGAGGTAAAATTGATGAGAAAAGAGAGGTTTGCTAACCCCTCCGTCGGTTTTTGGGCAGAACGGGAAGACAGAGAACAGAGATTGGGAGTCACCCTGGGAATACCTTTACCTTTCTGGTATAGAAAACAAGGTGAGATTGCAGAGGCAAGAAATGAGTCACAAAAGATAGAATATCAAATAAATTTCCTCAAAAGGCAGATAGAATTAGAAGTTAACAATGCCTTTGGGGAGGTTGTTTTATCTGATAGGCAAGTGGCACTGATGGAAAAATCTGTAAAGAAAGGAAGCGAATTAATCAGGCTGATTGAGATGCAATATGCGGAAGGAAAAACCGATTTTTTAACCTATCTTGAAGTTCTAACAACATTCAAAGGGACTCGATTGAGTTATTTTAGGTCCATACTTGACCATCAAATAAAGTTAGCGATTTTAGAAAAAACAACAGGAGGTGAACTATGAAAAGGTCTTATTGGCCGTGGCTGTTAATTGTAGGTATAGTTTGTTTAATTGTGGGAATATTAGTGTGGAGAGGATTCAGGGAAGAGGAGCATCCGCATAAACACGGAGAGGGATGCCATTGCTATTGTTTCGAACAACAAGGGAAGGAGGAAGATGCACACAAACATGACGCAGAGCATCCTGTCCATATTGGTCATGGCGCAGAAAAATCGTCCCAGGTCACGGTTTGGACCGAGCGATTCGAAATTTTCCTTGAGCATGCATTTATCGTGGCAAATACACCAACCAAATTTATCACCCATGTCTCCGACCTGCAAACACTTAAGCCTCGGGGAAAAGGACCCGTTACTTTCATTTTGCGTCGCGGCTCCGAGACACCGGACAAGCATATCGCACGGGCTCCGGTTAGAGACGGTATTTACATTCCAGAACTAACTTTTCCACTACCTGGTGAGTGGAGTCTGTCGCTGGTTATCCCCCTTGAAGGCAAAGATCATCTCGTCGAACTGCCGCCTTTTGAGGTATATGGTTCCCATGAAGAAGTTGACCGTGCTCCATTTCCTAAAGAGATCGCTGGCATAAGTTTTCTCAAGGAACAGCAATGGAAAATGCTAACCAGGGCCGAACCTGTGGGACGACGAAAAGCGATAGGACAGGAGACCTTGGTTGTACCAGAGTCGGCTCTGATTGATGAAAACGGCAAGCCAGTAGCTTTCGTCCAGGTAGCCGGCGAAACCTTTGAGAAACGTTATCTGGAACTGGGCAACAGAGATAATGACTTTGTAGAGGTTTTGTCTGGTCTATCCGATGGTGAGCGCGTTGTGACCAAAGGCGCCTATGCCATTGCTGAAGCTGAAAGAAAAAAGGAACATCCGCATAGACATGGAGAGGGCTGCCATTGCTGGTGTTTTGAAGAGGGACATCCACACAGGCACGATGAAGGAGTTCATCACGAGCACTAGTGTAGTGTCCCTAACGTTTCTTGACATTTGGCTGTCATTGCGAGGGGCGATGCAACGAAGCAATCTCACTTTTTGGTTCAGAAAACAAGATTGCTTCACTTTGTTCGCAATGACAAATGTAAAGGGACTTATGGGACGGTACACTATGTCCATACTTGACCATCAAATAAAGTTAGCGATTTTAGAAAAAACAACAGGAGGTGAACTATGAAAAGGTCTTATTGGCCGTGGCTGTTAATTGTAGGTATAGTTTGTTTAATTGTGGGAATATTAGTGTGGAGAGGATTCAGGGAAGAGGAGCATCCGCATAAACATGGAGAGGGCTGCCATTGCTGGTGTTTTGAAGAGGGACATCCACACAGGCACGATGAAGGAGTTCATCACGAGCACGAGGAGGAAGGTGTTGTCCAAATATCTACTCGGGGCAAGAAGATGATAGGATTAAAAACAGATAAGGTTGCTATGCGGCATATAAAGAAAAGTCTACGAATTACCGGAGAGATAGCCCAGGATAGCGAGAAATTATTCCATGTCACTTCCAATATTCCGGGTGAGATAGTTGAAGTTAAAGTTGGTTTGGGGGATAATGTGGAAAAAGGAACTTTACTGGCACTTGTCAAAGGCAGTAAAGACGGGAAAATTGAAGAGATAAAATCTCCCAGTGGGACACTAATTATAGGACAGCGTATTTCTGAGGGAGAAGAAGTGGACATGCTTACTTCTCTTTTCACAATAGCCGATATATCTACGATGAAAGCAAGTTTTGATGTCTATGAAAAAGATATAGCCATTGTAAAATTGGGACAAAAAGTCAAAGTGAAAACCCGTGCATATCCCGGCAAGATTTACCCCGGTGAAATAACATTCATCTCTCCACGGGTTGACAGGAGAACAAGAACTATAAAAATAAGGGTAGATATTGATAACTATGACCACACGCTGAAACTCGGTAAGTTTGTTACAGGAGATATAATTTACACGGCTCCTCACAAAATGGTATCTATTGCCAATTCAGCAATACAAAGATGGGAAAACAAAGAAATTGTTTTCATACCAATAGGGGACAACAGATACAAACTGAGGGAAATCAAATTAGGAACGACAGGGGAGGAGTTTTCAGAAGTGATTGCCGGGCTTAAACTTGGTGAACAGGTAGTGACCAAAGGTGGTTTTCACCTGAAAGCTGAACTCCAGAAAGCGGCTATTGACTTCGGTGCCCACGGCCATCCGCATTAAAATTGTCTGAAGGAGAGAATATGATTGAGAAAATTATTCAGTTTTCATTAAGACACAAATTCTTAGTAGTGCTGGGGTTTGTGGGGATTTGTATTGCCGGATTTATCTCCCTTACCCGGCTGCCTATTGACGCCTTTCCCGATGTCAGTCCCAACCTGGTGCAGGTATTTGCTGAGGTTGAAGGAACAGCTCCCGAAGAGATTGAAGCGTTAGTTACCCGACCAATTGAGGTTGCGATGTTAGGGCTGCCCGGTGTCCAACGGCTCCGTTCACTCTCGTCATTTGGACTCTCCACGGTAAAGGTCTATTTTGAGGATGATGTGGACATATACTTTGCCCGGCAACTTGTTTCCGAGAGACTTAAAGTAGCCGAAGAAGCTATTCCGGACGGATTAAAGATACATCATGGTCTGGAAATGGGACCAATCGCCAGCGGAATGGGGAAAATCCTTTCCTACTATGTTGAAGGGGACGAATATAGCAATGTTGATTTGCGCACATTTCAGGACTGGATTATTAAACCCGACATTCAAACTGTGCCCGGTGTTGCCGAGGTTATCACTCAGGGAGGCAATGTTAGACAGTATCAAATAAAGATATATCCCGCTCAACTTTTGAAATACGATTTAACAATGGAGGATATAATTGAGGCGGTTCAGCAAAATAACCTGAATGTAGGCGCTGGTATTATGAAAAAAGGAAGTGAAGAATGGATTATCCGAAGTTTGGGGTTGATTGAAACCGTTAGTGATATTGAGAATATTGTTATCGGTATTGAAGATGGAGTTCCTGTTTATGTAAGGGATGTGGCAAGGGTGGAATTTGGAGCCGCTTTTAGGCGCGGCATTGCCTCTATGGATGGTCAAAAGGAGATTGTGACCGGAAGCGTCTATAAACTTCATGGAGCAAATTCCTTTGAGGTGATTGGCCGTCTGAAAGAACGAATAAAAGAGATCAATGAAATCTTACCTCCCGGTGTCCGAATAATTACTTTCTACGACCAGTCCTCTCTGGTTAAAAGCAGCATAAACACCGTCAGAGAAGCGCTTACTTTAGGGTTTATTTTGGTCTCTCTTGTCGTATTTATTTTTTTGGGTAAATTTCGTAATGCCTTAATAGTGGTCTTTTCACTGCCTTTTTCAATGTTATTGGCATTTATTTTTATGCACCGCTATGGAATACCCGGCGACCTGATATCTTTTGGGGGAGTAGCGATTGCTCTGGGTATGATAGTTGATGCCACTATTATAATGGTAGAAAAGATTCAATCATCTATTCAGGAGAATTCTGATGGCAGTTGTTCAACCACAGAAATAATTTTATCCGCCGGTAAAGAGGTAGGACCTTCCCTGCTTTTTTCCATTTTTGTTATCATCGCCGTTTTTATACCCATCTTTACTCTTGGGGGTGTGGAAGGAAAAATGTTTAGACCGCTGGCTTTTGCGGTGACTATGACTATGCTCGGTTCTTTGCTCTATTCTCTGATTGTCGCTCCCGCATTTTGCAGTTTACTCCACAAAAGGAAGAGTGAAGAGAAGAAAAAGAAACCCATTTTTTCCATAGCCCTTAAATTTTACAGGGCAGTGTTGATGTTTTTTCTCCCCCGCCGCTTGTTGGTTGTTTCTACAATGGTTATTCTACTTGTCTTGGGCGGGCTGGTTTTTACCCGGCTTGGCAAAGAGTTCATCCCTACCCTTCAGGAAGGGACAATTCAGGTCTTAGTATATATGGACCCCAACATATCCTTGAAAGAAATCAGTAGTATTGCAACAAAATTAGAAAAAGAGATCTTGACTATTCCAGAGGTTAAACGGGTTGTTTCCGACATTGGTTACGGGGAGGTTGGTCCTCATATACATCACACCAATTTTGCCTGTATAACCGTTGACCTATATCCCAGGGATAAGTGGAAAACGGTTAAAACCCAGGAAGAACTTGTTTCCAAAATTGACCGCCGTATTGCTGATTTTCCAGGCGCTTCAATCAGTTTTTCCCAGCCAATCCAGCACGAGATTGATGATTTGATAGCCGGTGCCGGGACCCAGGTGGTAGTGAAACTATTTGGACTGGATTTTGATATTCTCCGTCAAAAAGCAGCGGAAATAGAAGGAGTCCTTTCCACAATAAAGGGAGTGGCTGATTTAAGGACCGAGCAGGTAGTTGGCCAAACCCAGGTCCAGATAGATATAAACCGTGATGAAGTAGCACGTCATGGACTGAATATTTACGAGATACAGCATGCAATCCACGACGCCATAGGGGGAGAGGAGGTCGGCAAGGTTTTTGAAGAAGAGAAAATATTCGGCATCACGGTTAGATTTGCCGAGCCCTACCGCAAAGACATTAAGTCAATAAGAAACCTACTTGTTCGCACTCCTGCCGGGTATAATGTGCCGCTTGAACAACTGGCGGACATCGGCACGGTTACCGGCATCAGACAGGTAACCCGTGAAGATGCCCGCCGGTTTATCTCCATTCAGTGTAATGTCAGAGGACGGGATGCCGGTGGTTTTGTAGAGGAAGCGCAGAAAAGAATAGCAGAGGCGGTAAGCATTCCTTCGGGGTACAGGATTTCCTGGGGTGGACAATTTGAATTGCATCAGGCAGCAAACCGGAGATTATCGGTTGTCGTTCCGATTACCCTGTTTCTGATTCTCGTGCTCCTTTACATTTTATTTAATTCATTTAAGAATGTTCTTTTAATTATACTGAACATACCGTTGGCATTGGTAGGCGGGATATTTGCCCTTGCTATGTTTGGGGAGAATTTGAGTATCCCCTCTTCTATTGGATTTATCGCGCTTTTTGGAATTACCATGACAAACGGTTTGGTACTAATAACGAGTTTTGAATATCTAAAAAAAGAAGGTCTTGTTTTGAAAGAAGTAATAATTGAGGGTTCTCTGTCAAGATTAAGGGCGGTTTTAATGGCTACGATAACCACTGTACTGGGATTACTCCCCTTAATTATAACTACCGGAGTGGGCTCGGAAATACAGAGACCCTTAGCCATTGTAGTAGTAGGCGGACTTGTTTCCTCTACTTTACTAACCCTGATTGTTTTACCCGTGATTTATAGCTGGATGTCTTCAAGAAAAAAGATAGTAAATGGAGCTTACTGAAAAATGTAAAATAAACTTGCAGTAATGACGGAAAAATGATAAATAGACCACAAAATAAACCACAG
>QLUI01000104.1 GCA_018725345.1 Bacillota bacterium
ATGCAGGATAACGTCTGATTCAATTTTTTTAGCCAAAAAATAGCAAGGATAACGCGGTTATTATTTGACACAACCTCTGGCGATGTAGGATAATGATAATGGTAGCGTAAAAGTAGGTGCGTATATGTTGCGGAGCAAGCAGGTGGAGAGAGTAGAAGCGGGATCGATTGCCGCAGAACTAAAGATTGGCCATGGCGACGAAATCATTGCCATAGACGACATGGAGCCGTTAGATATACTGGACTGGCGTTTGGCGGAATCTGGCGAGGAACTTGTGCTGACTGTCAGGCAGACTGACGGTGAACTTGCGGTTTATGAGATTGAAAAAGATTATGATGAGCCACTGGGGATTGTTTTTTCCTTACCTACGCTGGATCGCGTCCGCTCTTGCCAAAACCGGTGTGTTTTTTGTTTTATAGACCAAATGCCGGAAGCGATGCGCGAAACGCTTTATATTAAAGATGATGACTATCGACTGTCTTTCTTGTCTGGCAGCTATATTACGCTTACAAATCTACTGGAAGAAGATATTAAGCGGATTGAATCTTTAAACTTGGCTCCTCTATATGTTTCGGTTCATACCACAAACCCTCACTTGCGCAAAAATATCATGAACAATTCCGAAGCAGGAGAGATTTTGCCGTTGCTTACGCGTTTAGCACAAACTGGTATTACTTTTCATGTTCAGGTGGTACTTTGCCCGGGATTAAATGACGGGCAGGAATTAGAGAGAACGATTGAGGAGCTTTACTCGCTTTCCCCTGCAGTAAAAAGCTTGGCAGTAGTTCCTGTGGGGCTTACCGGCCACCGCGATGGTTTGTATCCATTAGATCCCGTCAACCGGATTCAAGCACATTTTGTGTTGGAGCAGATCAGTCGTTGGCAGCAAAAATGTTTGGCTGAACAAGGAACGCGCTTTGTTTTTGCTGCTGATGAATTCTTCGTAACAGCAGGCAAAGAGATCCCGACCGCTACGTATTACGAAGACTATCTTCAATTGGAAAACGGCGTTGGATTAGTGCGACTGCTTTTAAACGATTGGAATACTTGGCTTAATAAACTGCCCAGCAAGGCAGGCAAACAGATTTCCGCCACAGTGATAACAGGTGAATCTGCAGTAAAGTATCTGCAACCGATGATTGAATACCTCAATAGTATTGATGGTGTGGAATTGACGCTAGTATCGGTAGAAAACCATTTTTTTGGCGGACATGTAACTGTAACCGGTTTGTTGACCTATTATGATATAACAAGAAAGCTGAACAGGGAGAATGTTAAGAAACGGCTTTATCTCCCGGCAGTGATCTTAAAAGAGGGCAAAGAACACTTTTTGGACGGGTATACAATAAATGATCTCGCTTCGGTGCTAGAGACTGACATCCGGGTTGTTGAAAACCTAAGTCAGTTTCTTGCCGATTTGTTTGAGACTGAAATGAGGTGACCAGATGCCTTTACCGGTAGTAGCGATTGTGGGGCGTCCAAATGTTGGTAAATCAACTATGTTTAATAGGTTGATTCAGAAAAGAGTAGCAATTGAAGAAAGCACCCCTGGCGTAACACGTGACCGGATTTATGGCCGTGTTGAATGGACAGGCAGCGAATTCTGGCTAATAGATACCGGTGGCTTGACTTTCGAAGAAGACAAGATCTCTCAGGAAATTTTCCGCCAAGTAAAAATGGCTCTGGGTGAGGCCAATCTGATTATTTTCCTTGTAGATGTACGGAGCGGCCCGGTCTTCTTAGACTTTGAAATTGCTGACATGCTGCGAAAAAATGAAAAACCGGTTATTCTGGTCGCCAATAAGGCGGAGTCGTCGGAACCAGCTGCAAGCATTGCTGAATTTTATGCGCTCGGCTTAGGTGAACCTTATCCCATATCTGCTTCGCATGGCTTGGGAACCGGAGATTTGTTGGATGAAATTAAAAAGTGCTTACCTCCGGGAGAAATTCCGAAAGGAAATGAGGATTTGCTCAGGGTGGCTATCGTTGGCCGTCCCAATGTAGGAAAATCATCCTTGGTCAATAAAATTGCCGGTACGGAGCGGGTTATTGTTACCGATATCCCCGGTACCACGAGAGACTCCATTGATTTGTTGATTGAACAGAATGGGCGTCGCTATCTTTTTGTTGACACCGCGGGCATCCGACGGAAAAGCAAAGTCGAAGAAGCGGTTGAATATTATTCTGTACTGCGTTCAATCCGCGCAGCAGAAAGTGCCGATGTAGTACTCATGTTGCTTGATGCTGCCGAAGAAATATCTGAACAGGATAAGCGGATTGCGGGGATTGCTCACGAAGCGGGACGAGCCACGATTCTTGTGGTTAACAAGTGGGATAAAGTAGAAAAAGATGAAAAAACAATGGAAGTCTTCCGGGAGAAAATCAGAAAAGAATTGGCTTACTTGACTTATGCTCCTATTCTGTTTATATCCGCCTTAACAGGGCAGCGGGTTCAGCGACTTTACGAATTGATTGATTATGTGGCAGAACAGCATGCCATGCGCGTAAAAACTTCCCGCCTCAACGAGCTGCTGGAAGACGCCACAGCTGTTGTACCGCCTCCTAGCAAAAAAGGAAAACCATTAAAAATTTACTACCTGACACAGATAAGAGTTAAGCCGCCTACTTTTGTCGTGATCGTAAACGACCCGCAACTTGCTCATTTTTCTTATCTGCGCTTTTTAGAGAATAAGCTTAGAGAGGGATACGGTTTTGAAGGCACACCTATTAGGATTCTGGTGAGGAAGAAAACCAAGAAGGAGGATAGCTGATGAATATAATCGTCTCGCTTTTAGCCTCCTATTTAATCGGCTCTCTTTCATTTGGTTACATGGCAGGTAAACTTCTTCGCGGCATTGATATTCGTCAGCATGGCAGCGGAAATACAGGCACCACTAATATACAGCGCACGCTTGGTACCGCTCCGGCCATTATTGTTTTGCTGTTGGATATTGGCAAAGGGTTGGCTGCTGTGTTGCTGGCAAGAGCGCTTACTGGCGCTCCCGGCGTGGAAATGCTGGCCGGAGTGCTGTCAGTGTTGGGACACAACTGGCCTTTGTTTCACCGTTTTAAGGGAGGTCGTGGTATTGCTACCAGCATTGGCGTTCTGATAGGCTTGGCTTGGCAGGTGCTTTTAATTGCTGTAGCAGTCGGGATAATCATTATAGCTGTAACACGTTATGTTTCGTTGGGTTCTATCATAGGAGTTCTTCTAGTCCCGATACTAATGGTCACTTTTGACTTGCCGACACTGCATATTCTTTTTGGCACAGTGCTGGCCGTTTTTGCAATCTGGCGGCATCGCCAGAATATCTCGCGTCTGCTGGCTGGGACGGAAAACAAGCTGGGAGGAAAGACAGCTTTAGTTAAGAGAGAAAAAAAGGTGAATGAGCGATGAAAAAGGTTGCAGTTATCGGAGCAGGGAGTTGGGGTACGGCCCTGACACTACCCTTGGCAGAAAACTGCCCTCAAGTTGATTTGTGGGTACGACGGTTTGAGTTGTGCCGTTCTATCCAGGAAGCCGGGATAAACCAGGATTATCTTCCGGGAGTTAGGATTCCCGCAAATGTAACGGTTACCTCTGATTTAGAAGCTGCCATCAGCGGCAAAGATGTGCTCGTACTGGTAGTGCCCTCTCACAACGTACGAACCATGGCTCGGCAAATTGCACCGTTTCTTAAAAAAGATACCATTATCATTAATTGCGCCAAAGGTATGGAAGAAGATACTCTGCTACGGATTTCAGAAATATTGCTGGAGGAATTACCTCACTGTCGGCCGGCTGTGTTATCCGGGCCAAATCATGCGGAAGAAGTGGGACGCATGATTCCCTCAGCTACGGTTGTGTCTGCTCACACTAAAGCAGTGGCGGAAATAGTCCAAGATTTGTTTATGACATCCTTTTTCCGTGTGTATACAAATCCTGATTTTCTCGGTGTGGAAATAAGTGGCGCCTTAAAAAATGTGATTGCTCTGGGAGCAGGAATTTCTGACGGTTTAGGTTTTGGTGATAATACTAAGGCTGCCCTAATGACTAGGGGACTTTCGGAAATTGCTAGGTTAGGCCTGAAAATGGGAGCCAATCCTTTGACATTTGCCGGCCTTGCAGGGATAGGAGATCTGGTGGTGACCTGTACTTCAAATCATAGCCGTAACCGCAATCTTGGCATAGAGTTGGGCATGGGGCATAAGCTTCAAGAAGTCCTTGCCGAAATGCGCATGGTAGCTGAAGGGGTGCGTACTACCCGCGCTGCCTGGCAGCTTGCCAAACTGCATGGCGAGGAAATGCCGATTACAGAGCAGGTTTATGAAGTTCTCTTTAATCTCAAGAATCCGCGCCAGGCTGTGGAAGATTTAATGAGACGCGGCCGCAGGCACGAAATGGAAGAAATTGTTTCAGACAAATGCCAAGCATGGTGAGATATTCCGCTAGATAATTAAGGACAGTAAAACACTCTATAAGCAAGCGCTCCTTCGCTGCATATCATCCGCGTTGATGTAAGGTCAGAATTTGCTCCTACCGTTGGTACAGAAAAGCAAAGCGAAGAACTGGTCAATTACATTATGGATGAATTTGAGGAAAATCCGGAAAAAATCTGGAAATCTGATATCTTTGGCAAATCGCTTCATGCCCTGGTTAAGGAAGGTATCGGCGCAAAGCTAGGAAACATGCCACCAAATGCTCAAGATAAATTGCGCGAAACCTTGGAGAAAATCATCAATGAAGGAAGTGGCGGGCTGATTGCTATAATTCTTTAAAAGGGAAAGCAGTTTCAAGGTCTTCGATTACACTTTGAGCTGCAAAAATGAAATAATTTATCAAAGGGTGTGGAATCGCTACCGGTTTCGCGTCCTTTTTATTTCGATTCAAATGATTATTTTGCCCAGGATAGGACGCACAGAATTAAAGTTTGCCGCTGCGCAAGATGGCAAAAAGCAACCAGACTGCCATGACTCCTGCCAAGATAAAGCCTGCTTCAATAATCGGTAACCGCCAAAGCAGCGTTTCCCCGGTGATACTGACGACCAGAGCGGAACCAATAATCAGTCCCCCCATAATCATGCTGAAAGAGAGTAGGATAATGCTGAATGAAATTCGGTTTATCTGTTTATCCAAATGTGAGAATAGCTTGTCTAGGTCAGGGTAGTTTAGTTGGAGCGGGAAGCCTTCAGCGTAAGTATGTTCAAAAATTTCGTCTAGACGCCGTGGCAGGGAAAAGAAAAATGCAGCGGCTTCAGAGCCCTGCTCGGTCAGTGTCTCGCGAAAAGCAGCCAAGGAAAGGCGCTCAAGTGCCAATCGTCTAGCATATGGTTTTAGTAATTCAATTAGTTTAAGTTCCGGCGCTAGTTCTTCTATTACTCCTTCTAGCGTCATTATCGTTTTGCCAAGCAGGGTAAATTCTGCGGGAATGCGAATTTGATGCTCAAAGGCTAAGGCAAAAATCTCCCGAACCGCTCTCCCTAAGTTGATTTTACTCAGAGGGAGATCCAAATATTTTTCCATCAGCCGTTCAACGTCATGGCGGAGCGCTTTGCGATCTACCCGCCGGGATACAAAGCCAATCTCAGTCAGTGATGAAACAAGCAGGTGTGCATTGCCATTGACCATGCCAATCAGGAGGCGGGTGAATTGTCGGCGGCGTTTGCCTTGCATTTTGCCGACGATGCCAAAATCCATGAAAACCAAACGTCCGTCGTCGGTAACAGCCAAGTTGCCGGGGTGAGGGTCGGCATGGAAGAATCCGCGGACAAAGATTTGTTCAAACATAACATCGATTAACCGGGCAGCGATTTGCGCACAGTTGTGACCGGCTGCGGTCAGATTGTCCGGCTGGTTAAGCTTGATGCCATTTACTTTCTCCATCGTCAAAACGGCGGAGGATGTCTGTGCAGTATAAATGCGGGGGATAACAAGATCCCGTCTGAGCAGCATGTTTTCTCGGATTTGGGCCGCATTTTCTGCCTCATTGCAAAAATCCAGCTCCTCCCTGGTAGCACGCTGCATTTCCAGTACCACATCGCTTGCGCGGTAGACTTTTCCCCATAATGTATGGCGGTCGGCAAAACGAGCAGCCTCCAGCAGGATTTCCAAGTCGGTTTCCATCTGCGCAGCGATTTGAGGACGGCGGATCTTGACTACCACTTCAGTGCCGTCCAGCATCCGGGCAGCATGAACCTGCCCGATGGAAGCAGCTGCCAATGGCTCAGTAGAAAATTCTGCGTAAATCTCGGTCAAAGGACGACCCAGTTCTTGTTCGATGATTGCGGCTACTTCAGCAAAAGGGAAAGGAGGCACATCGTCCTGCAGCCGTGAAAGCTCCTCGATCAGATCGCGTGGCACTAAATCAGGACGAGTGGAGAGCAGTTGTCCGAATTTGACAAAGGTAGAGCCAAGATCGAGTAAAAGCAGACGCAGGCGCTGAGCGCGGGATAAGTGTAGCAGAACACGCTCGTTTTCAGGAGTGCGCCGGACGGTAGGGAGATAACCGGTGAGGCCCAGTTGAGTCAAGATATGGCCGAAGCCGTGACGTGCCACGCTGCGGACAATCTGTCGGTAACGTTTCAAGTG
>QLUI01000105.1 GCA_018725345.1 Bacillota bacterium
AAAATATTATGCTAAATTACAGATTGTCTTACACCTGATTAAGTGATATAATTCAATCGTCAAAAAAAGCAAATTCCTAGTTTTGATAGAACTCTTACCATGCCTAAGCCGTTAATTTAGCAGAAGATTAAAGCAAAGGAGGAAAAAGAATCATGTGTGAATGCTGTGGAGGACACGTAGAAAACAAATTTGCTCCAGCGGAGGTTATTTTAGCAAAATATGAAGGAATTAAAGGCTCTCTAATTCCGATTTTACAAGCTGTGCAAGACGAATACGGATATCTGCCAGAGGATGTTATGGGTTATGTGGCTGAAGAGATTGATATTCCTTTAAGTCGTATTTATGGGGTAATTACTTTTTATGCCCAATTCCATCTAAAACCAAGAGGAAAGAACATCATCAGAATCTGTGTAGGGACTGCTTGCCATGTTAAAGGAGCTGGAAAAATAGTTACTGCTTTTGAAGAAAAATTAGGAGTTAAAGCCGGAGAGACTACTCCGGATCTGAAATTTACCATAGAACCGATTGCTTGTGTAGGAGCTTGTGGTTTGGCCCCGGTAATTATGGTTAATCACGACACTTATGGTAAATTAAGTCCGAAAATGGTTCGTGATGTTTTAGACAACTATTAATTGTGACGTACTCCAACCACCTAAGAGGTGGGGGACTTCTTGGGACATATCAACCACTGTTGATATGATTACCAAGCTATCCCCGTTCGCCCAACGGTTCTTTTACCTCAATCAGGCTATGCCGAGCATTCGACAGCCTTCATTTTTTTGTTTATTAACACTGTTTGCTCTGTATTAGGATACAGACGGAATTTGTATGCTTTGTTCATATTTGTTCACCCTGGCTTTCTATATAGCGATTGACAACCTCTATTGCTACACCGCCGGAGGTAAGCAGGCAGAAGCTTCTTGACCAAAAGTATTCCTTCCAGAGATATTTGCGGATTTCCGGGTAGTCCTTTTTTATCAAGCGAGAGGAGGCGCTTTTATATGAATTTATGAATTTTGATAATTCGCTGTTTGGGTGAGCCTTGAACAAAATATGCACATGGTCTTTGTCGTGGTTCCATTCTTGTAAAGTTATATTGTTATTCGCGGCTATGTACCCGAAAATCTCTTTTAGCCGGATTGATATAGTATCAGTTATCACTTTCCGGCGATACCTAACGACAAGAATAAGATGGTAGTACATCAGGAATACTGAATGATTATTGCTGTCTAATTTCATTGATTCACCGCCATTCATGGTTATATTACTGATTATATCATGACGGCAAAATAATAACAATAGGAGAAGGGCAGCAATTCATCCCCCACCTACACTCTCACTTCGTGAGCAAGGCAGTTTAGAGGTGGAAGACTTCTTGCCGCATAAAAGTTAAAAAAGAAATCAGTTAAAAATTGAGGATGGAGGATTAGGCTTAAATTAACACTAATTTTGTTTAGGAGGTGCGATTAATGGGAAAATTAAGATCAATAGAAGAATTAGAACTCTTAAGAAATAAAATCAATGCGTCTATTGACCATAGCCAGCTTTGCGTCTATATCTGCGGGGGTACTGGATGTAAGGCTTGTGGTGCAGATGCGGCAAAAGATGCTCTTCAAGCAATGTTCAAAGCTAAAGGGATAAAAGATATTAAAATTAAAATGACTGGGTGCCATGGTTTTTGCGAAAAAGGGGCTCTCATGATCATAGAGCCCTATGATATTTATTATTGTCATGTACAACCGGAAGATATGGAAGAAATAGTAGAAAAAACCATTAAAAAAGGGGAACCTATTGAAAGATTGCTCTACCATGATCCGGTAAGCGGTAAAATCTTCGTTCACTCTAAGGACAACCCATTCTATGTTAAACAAAAACGTATTGTTTTATCCAACTGTGGTCATGTTGATGCGGAAAGCATTGAGGATTATCTGGTCAAAGACGGTTTCGTTGCTTTGGCTAAAATGTTAGGTGGCATGACTTCTGAGCAAGTTGTGGCAGAAGTAACTGCTTCCGGCTTAAGGGGGCGTGGAGGGGCTGGTTTCCCTACAGGAATAAAATTTGCTGAAGGGCGTAAAGCTAAAGGCGATGGAACTGGTAAAAAATACATGGTCTGTAATGGTGATGAGGGTGACCCGGGGGCATTTATGGACAGATCCATTATGGAAGGGGATCCTTATAAATTAATTGAAGGGATGCTGATCGGTGCTTTTGCTGTCGGGTCTGATGAAGGATATATCTATGTCCGGGCCGAGTATCCGCTAGCTATTCAGCGTTTAAAAATTGCGATGGCTCAATGTGAAGAATTAGCCTTACTAGGAGAAAATATTCTTGGAACTAACTTTAGCTTCAAGTTGAAAATCAAAGAGGGTGCAGGAGCCTTCGTGTGCGGTGAGTCCACTGCATTGACTAGCTCCATTGAAGGTGGCCGTGGGATGCCGCGTATTCGTCCGCCACAAACAGCTCAAAAAGGACTATGGGGTAAACCAACCGTCTTAAATAATGTAGAAACTTTTGCCAGTTTACCGGCTATTATTGAAAACGGTTCTGCTTGGTATGCTGCCATGGGAACGGAAAAATCTAAAGGAACGAAGACCTTTGCTGTCGCCGGCAAAGTAAGAAGAATCGGTCTGGTAGAAATACCGATGGGACTAACAGTAAGAGAACTGATTTTTGATATCGGCGGCGGAGTTCCGGATGGGAAAGAATTCAAAGCGGTACAAATGGGAGGTCCTTCCGGTGGTTGCTTAACTAGAGATCACCTAGACCTGCCAATTGACTTTGATTCTTTAACTCAAGCAGGATCTATCATGGGTTCTGGGGGAGCGGTAGTAGTTGATGAAGAAACTTGTATGGTGGACTTCGCTCGTTTCTTCCTGGACTTTACACAAAGAGAATCCTGTGGCAAGTGTATTCCTTGTCGTGAAGGGACTAAGAGAATGCTGGAAATTCTAGAGAGAATCTGCATCGGTGAGGGTAAAGACGGTGATATTGAGCTGCTAGAAGAATTAAGCAATATGATTATCAGTTCTTCTCTCTGTGGATTAGGCAAAACTGCTCCTAATCCGGTTCTTTCTACAATCAACCATTTCCGTGATGAGTATGAAGCTCATATTCATCATAAAAAATGTCCGGCTAAGGCTTGTCCACCATTATTAACTTTTGGTATTGACCCTAGCAAGTGTAAAGGCTGTACTAAGTGTGTGAAGAGAGCTTGTCCGGTGAAGGCTATTACTGGCGAAATTAGAAAACCTCACAAACTTGATATGAAGCTTTGTGTACAATGTGGTGCTTGCTTTGATATTTGCCCCTTTGATGCCGTAACTAAAGAATAAGACGTTAACTAAGAAAGGAGCGTGAACTGTAAGATGTCCATGATTAATTTAATTATAAATAACCAAGCTATAGAAGTAGAACCTGATACGACTATACTTGAAGCTGCAGCAAAGCTGGGAATTAAAATTCCTACTCTTTGCTACCTTCCTGAATTAAGAAAATTTGGTGCTTGCCGGATTTGTGTTGTTGAGGATGCTAGAGGCACTTTAGTCCCTGCTTGCTACACTCCGGTTAAGGAAGGCATGGTGTTAAAAACTGCTAGCCCTAAGACAATCAAAACCAGAAAAACTATTCTGGAACTTTTGTTGGCTAGTCATAACGGAAACTGTTTGATTTGCGATAGAAACGGGCGTTGTACCCTACAAACTATGGCTTATGAAATGGATGTAAGAGAGATAAGATTTAAGGGGGCCATAAGGGATTTCCCAATGGATGCCAGTGGAGCTGTTATTAGAGATCCTAATAAATGTATTCTTTGCGGTAATTGCGTGCGGATGTGCCATGAAGTGCAAACGGTAGGAACTATCGATTTTACTGATCGGGGCTTTACTGCTTCTGTGGCTACTGCTTTTGATAAACCTATTATTGAATCCAACTGTATATTCTGCGGACAATGTGTGCTAGTCTGCCCGGTAGCGGCACTAGTAGAAACTTCCGAAATCGAAGCTGTAAAAACTGCCATTGCTTCTGATAAACATGTGGTGGTCCAAGTAGCTCCGGCAGTGCGGGTCAGTTTAGGAGAAGAATTTGGTTTAGAGCCAGGAACTCTAGTGACAGGGAAGATAGTGGCAGCCCTGCGCCGTTTAGGTTTTGATAAAATATTTGACACTCAATTTACAGCTGATTTAACCATCATGGAAGAAGGAGCAGAGTTACTGCACAGAATTAAAGACGGTGGAGCACTGCCTATGTTTACTTCCTGTTCGCCAGCTTGGATTAAATTCTGCGAGCAATTTTATCCGGAACTTCTGCCTAATGTTTCCACTTGCAAATCTCCCCAAGAGATGTTTGGGGCGATAGCCAAAACTTATTATGCTGAGAAAAGCGGAATTGATCCGAAAGACATCTTTGTAGTATCCATTATGCCTTGTACTGCCAAAAAATATGAGAAAAACAGACCGGAAATGAAAAATGAGGTTGATGCAGTGCTTACTACCAGAGAATTAGCCAAAATGATTAAACAAGCCGGTATTGAATTTAAAACTTTGCCGGATGAAGACTTCGACTCTCCTCTTGGCCAATCTACCGGGGCGGGAACTATCTTTGGGGTAACCGGCGGGATGATGGAGGCTACTTTAAGAACAGTATATGCAATAGTAACTGAAAAGGAGCTAGAAGGGGATGCTTTAGAGTTAACAGCAGTTCGGGGTTTAGAAGGAATAAGGGAAGCCACTATTCCGCTGGGGGATTTAAACCTTAAAGTTGCTGTCACTACCGGTTTAGGAAATGCCAGAGTTTTGCTGGACAAAATTAAAGCAGGGGAAGCCGACTATCATTTGGTAGAAATAATGCCTTGTTCAGGGGGTTGTATTAATGGTGGTGGTCAACCATACACTAATGATCCTGCCCTTAAAGAAAAAAGAGCTGCCGGTTTATACGAATCTGACAGAAGCCTGCCTTTAAGAAAATCTCACTTAAATCCAGCTGTACAAAAAGCTTATCAAGAATATTTCGGCAAACCAAATAGTCATAAAGCTCACGAAATTTTGCATACACATTATCATCAAAAACCTAGACATTAAGAGAATTTCCCGTTCGATGAAGTTAGCGTTGAAAGAGACGGAGGCGGGAAATGTTTTTATACGAAGTCAATTAAAAAAGGGGATGTGAAGAAATATGGCTAGAGTAGCGTTCAAAAAGGAGCTTTGCACAGCTTGCAAAACTTGTGAACAAGTTTGTATAGAAGTTCATTCCAAGTCCAAGACTATGCTAGGAGCTATCAAAGAATCGCCAAAACCAAGAACAAGAATTGAGATTAAGTATTTGCCGGAAAAAGGAACTCTCAAGGCAGTTCAATGTGTTCAATGTGGGAAAGCTAAGTGTATTGAGATTTGTCCGGCAGAAGCTCTAGCAAAAAATGAAAGAGGCGTAGTTTTATGTGATTGGGAAAAATGTGTAGGTTGTACTCTTTGTGAAGAGGTGTGTCCGTTTCAGGCTATTTTTGTAGATGAAGACCTAGATAAGGCTCTTAAATGCGATCTTTGCTATGGAGTAAGCGATGAAGCTGCTTGTGTAGTTGCATGTCCAACAAAAGCTCTTACTGTAAAAGAGTAATTTAAAAATTGGGAGGAGGAGAGCAGGAGAAAGCCGTGCCCAACGCATTATACCATGTCGTCACCGGACGAATAACAAGCTCTGTTCCCCATCTATCCTCGTCCTGACTGTGTGTAGAGCTATCAGGTAGTACCGTCAATTTGACTTCTAAAGCTCTAAGCCACTGCTCTTGGTGCTTAATCACTAAATCGATATGACTAATATCATCATAGGAATACTGCTGGTATGGCTCATGCTTTGATTCAAAGTCAAAACGTAATTCTCTGTTTGGCAGTGTAGAGTTAAATACTTCGTCAATAGATATATCGGTTCGTTCACTTGATTTTTTCCTCAGTAATTATTTCTACTGGCAGGGTCGCCAGTTCTGTTTGAGTTAAATATTCCGTACAAGGCAGGGGTTCTTTGACACAAAGGAATCACTCCTTTTTTTTGATTATGTCCTTAATTGTGTAAAAACAAAATGAGCCACAAACTCATTCCTCGGTTAGTATCTTACACCTCAAAAACATCAAGTGAACTCGTTTCAGCAAAGCTGAATGAGTAATATTTTGAGATAGAGCCACTGTGTGCATTAAATAGAGCCACCTTGGTCACGAGGAGAACCACTTCCGTTATAATGAGAAAATACACTGTAACGGTGTAAATCATTATTTGGAGGTCGATTAAATGACCAAGTATCGGGAAATCCTTCGGCTCAGCAGTCAAGGTGTCAGCGGACGCAGCATTGCATCCGGCTGTCAATGCTCGCGCAACACAGTCAGTGCTGTGCTTGAACGAGCTGGACGGCAAAGTATTTCATGGCCTTTCGAAAAAGACATGACAGATACTGATCTTCAGGAAATACTCTTTCCTGAAAAAAGCATCACATCCAATCGAAAGATGCCGGATTGCGAGCACATCCATAAAGAGATGGCTAAAAGTGGCGTGACGCTGAGTT
>QLUI01000106.1 GCA_018725345.1 Bacillota bacterium
ATTCATGGAACAGGGGGCTAATGGCCAATGCGGCTTCAAATCTTGTAATATTGCTTGCGCCTTTTGCACCCCATCTTAGCGAAGAAAAATGGGAAACCTTAGGAAATAAGGGCAGCGTGCATTCTCAATTTTGGCCTAAACATGATCCTGCAGCTCTTTTAAAGGACGAAACTGAAATAGTTGTGCAGCTAAACGGAAAAGTAAGGGACCGCATGAAGATTGGAGTAAATGCGTCAAACGACGAACTGAAAAATGCGGCATTTGAGTTGCAAAAGATAAAGAATGCTGTGGCTTCAGGGCGAATTGCGGATGTAATCGTTGTTCCTGGGAAATTGGTCAATATAGTTTTGCTTCCATTGTAATAAGTGATGCAGCAAAATCTTTATTTATTGAGCTTTGCATACCTTTACTTTAGAAATCCTTTTTTCTTCAACCTTTTCTACTTTGAAGATCATGCCGGAGTATTCAACCTCCGGCGTATCATTTTCTTCCGGAATTCTGCCTAGCTGCCCTATTATAAAGCCGCTTAAGGTATCATAGTCTTCGATCGGGAGAGCATCGGCGTCAAAGAACTCTTTTACGGCGTCAAGTCCTACCGCACCTTTAATAATGAAAGTATCTTCATCAACCTTCTCGATATCCGGCTCCTCGTCGTCATATTCATCGAAGATGTTGCCCATTATCTCTTCTATCAGATCTTCTATTGTGACTATTCCGGCTGTACCCCCGTATTCGTCTATCGCGACAGCCATATGCGTCCTGTTTAACTGAAGCTCTTTGAACATTTCATCGGTTTTTTTGGATGACGGGACAAAATAGGGGCGTCTCATTATATCTTTCAGATTAAAGGGGTGCCCTGAGCCGTTGCCTATAAATTTTAAAACATCTTTAACATGCAATACGCCAACTATATTGTCTATATCCTCCTCAAAAACCGGAAACCGGGTGTACTGCTCATTGTTTATAAATTCCAGCACCTCATTTAAGCCGCATGTTATCGATATTCCGGTAATATCAGTCCTGTGGGTCATAATATCCGAAACAAGCTTGTTGTTAAATTCGAATATATTATTGATCATTTCTTTTTCGATTTGGTGTATTGCACCTTTTTCTTCACCTACATCCACCATCATCCGGATTTCTTCCTCTGTAACTTTGTCTTCTTCCGCATGAGGATCAAATCCAAGCAGTCTTATGAAAAAATCCGCTGAGACTGTCAGAAGCTTTACAAAAGGATGTGCGATGACTGACAGAGCGTACAAGGGCCAGACGACACTCATTGATATTTTTTCAGCTTTTTGCATGGCAAGCCTTTTCGGCACAAGCTCGCCTAAAACCAGAGAAAAGTATGAAAGCAGTATTGTAATAGTGACGAGCGATATACCCTCGAGCCAGTTTGGGGATACAGCCACTCCTAAAGAGATCATAAGGCCTACAATTGGATCTACAAAGCTTTTTGCGGCAAATGCGCTTGCTAAAAATCCTGCCAGAGTGACTCCGACTTGAATTGTAGCTAAGAATCTGCCGGGTTCGCGTAACAGCCGCACGAGCAATCCGGCTTTTCTATCTCCTTCTTGAGCCATCTTTTTAATCTTGTTGTCATTTAAGGTAATAAGCGCGATTTCTGAGGCCGCGAAAAAAGCGTTTAAAGAAATTAGCAAAAATAAAAATAGAATTGCTAAAATTAAAACATCAACCTCCGTCCAATAACGTAAAAAGTTTATCACAAGTATGAGCGGAAAGTCAATCTCTTTTTGTTTTTTTTTCCCACCCGCCGATACCATTGCCCATCAACCAGGGGGACGGTTCCTGTGGTTTGTGAGCTAACTTAACTAGAAGCATGAACTGTTCCTGTAGTCACAAACCACAAGAACCGTCCCCCTGGTTCGAGGATAGAGAGAGAGCATCGTCTGAACAGGAAGATTAACCAAAATTTAACAAAAAAAGGATTGACGCCGGGGGGGGTGATAAAATTATAACAAGCAGGTAGTCATTGCCAAATAAGAGACGGGTGGGGGTGTGGTCGCCTAGGGCCAGTGTGGCGGTGGTTGCCTGGAAAATCCAAGGAGGTTTAAAATTAATGAAAAGGAAAAATACCAAAGGGATTTCGATTTTATAGACCTCCGCTAAAATTGTGAAAAACCATATGCGGGAACCACCTTGCGTTTGGAAATGCTAAACTGAGACTGGCAAAACTGCGCTCAAAGGTGTTAACCGTTCAAACTCCGCAAATCCCAGGGACCGGACAAAGGTGTTGCGCAAAGTTTTTCGCCGTGAAGGGAAAAGGAAAAGGCAGCCTCAAGTTCCAACCTGTCCGTTGCGGCGAGGCGCACGATTTCCGGTAATATTTCCATGGCAAAGCGCGCTGCAATACCACAGGAGGAAGAGATAATACGCGGTACCGGAATTAGCTTGACAGCAACTCCCTGGGCCAGGGCCGACTTTTCAAAACGAAGCGCCTGAGAAACTGAATGGAAGGTAGTTACGCAGTAGTCATTCAGAAGTTACATCTCTTTGCGAATCGGATGGTAATATTGGAATACTCACTTGCGAACCGGAAAAAGCAAATCCTACTCCCAACAAGAAAAGGGCCGACAGAACCGCGGCAATCTGAGCGGCCGGCGGAACACCGGCCGGACCGGCAACCAAGCCGAAATTATGGGCAAAGGCGGCACCGGCCAGCATACCGAGGAAAGCAAGGCCGGCATCGGTATTACCTTCACCGGCCATTACCGTCTGTCGCAGCGGACAACCTCCCAACAGTGTCGCCCCCAATCCGACAACGGCTAACCCGGCAAAATTCCACAGGGCAGCTGTATGTGCCACCGGCTGACCGGCAAATCCCACATTAAAATAACCAAACAGCAGATTCAGGGAAAAAGCTCCGAGCAGTACAGCCAGTGAACCAGACAGCAGACGCGGGTCACCAATCAGCATCAGATCGCGGAAGCCCCCGGACAGGCAGAGCCGGCTGCGCTGGACGACAACACCCGCCAGCAGGCCGGCGGCAAGCGAGATTATAAACGGAGCACGGAAAGAACCGGGGCCGCTGTCGCTGAAAAAGATGAAAGCGGGAGCAATGACGACAAGCAGTATCAGGGCTAAAGCCACTGCGGGAACGAATAAGCCGTTGCCGGTGCTTTGAGAAGAAGCCCGCCCGAGGGAGAATCCTCTTTTCAGGAAGAATACACCAGCCCCAATCCCGGCGATAAAGCCAAAAAGTCCGACAAGTGCGTTTAAATCACCGGCCGAGAGCCTGAGCAGCATACGCAACGGGCACCCCAGGAATATCAATGCCCCCAGCATGACGGCAAAACTGATGAAGAATCGGGCCAGCGGGGACGAGCCGCCACGTACCCGGAATTCCCTGCCGGCCAGGGCAATCAGGAAAGAGCCAAGGATGAAGCCGGAAATCTCAGGTCGCAGGTACTGGACGGGTACGGCGCGGTGCAGCCCCAGTCCGCCTGCGATGTCGCGCACGAAACAGGCCACGCAGATTCCCATGTTGGCCGGGTTGCCGGCACGCGCCAGCAATACGCCAAGTAAGCCAAGCAGAAGCCCGCTACCCATTAGAAGACGGTTGCTCAAAAAATTCACCTCCGTGGAGTAATAAGTCTGGTTAGATTATACGTCAGCGCGTGTTGGCGCAACAAATAGCATATTTCTATGCTGGGAACAACGTTATTGGTTGTAACTATGGCCAAGTGGTTACGGCAGTATATATTGGCAGGAATTTAGTGCGGCAGGAGAGGCGCTTTACCGGTACGCCCGGGATATGCTTGATTTGCGTACCAGAGCGCTGGCTGAAATCGGTCAGAGTCCGGATGCTGTCCGGGAGGAACTGACGGTTGCTGCCAGCTCAGTGCCCTGCCAGTACCTTTTGCCTCGGACTGTGGCTGCTTTTGTCCGGCAGTTCCCGGCAATGTCCATCTCGCTTCGCCAGAGAAACTCACATACTGCTTGCGACGACATTTTTCAGTACCGCTGTCAACTCGGGGTGGCGGGCGAAAAACATTTGCCGGACAAGCTGGCATATTTGATACTGTTGAAAGATGAACTGGTCATTGCCGTTCCGTACTCTGAAGAATTTAAACCTTTGCTGACCAAAGAGAAACTAACCGTCGCTGAGCTGAGCGCTTACCGCCTGTTGCTGCGCGAGCCGGGCTCGGCCACCCGCTCCCTGCTGGAACGCGCTATGGCCAAAACAGGCCTTGTTTTGCAGAGCTACCGCCATACTGTTTTTGACAGCCAGGAAACTATCAAACAAGCCGTCCGCCAGGGGCTTGGCGTTTCAGTACTTTCGCGCAGGACTGACGCATGAAAAATGCTCACACCCTGTTATCTTACGACACTTTCACAGGAAAATATTGCGAAAATATATTTCGTTTCAGACCCTACAAGCCTTGCTATGTCTGCACTTTAAAAGTCATGCGTCAGCTCTGACTTTCGCGCTATGTTATTGAAGACTATCTGCAGTTTGGCTGGCTGCACGCGTGCCTGTTGGCTGACCTGGAGCTAAAACGCGAGTTTTATCTGGTTTATCACCCCAAGCGGGTACTTTCGCCGGCAATAACAGCGTTCCGCGATTTTTTGAGCGATTTTTTCAAGGAGGCTGACCTCGGTAAGTTCAATGCGGACCATGCCGCGACAACTTTTCCGCGTCCGCCGGAGGTGGTCGGAGCTGTTTCCGACTATCTCGTGCAAGTCGGCTGTAACCCCGGCAGCGGCGGCTACCGGCGTTCACTGGAGGCGGCACGTCTGGTTTATGAGGCCCGCCAGACTCTTGCCGCTCTGTTTAATGTGCCCCGTCCAGAACAGGTGGTCTTTGCTCCGAACGTTACCTATGCGCTGAACCTGGTCTTCAAGGGGCTGCTGCGGGCCGGCGACCATGTTTTGATTTCTTCGATAGAACACAATGCCGTTGTCCGTCCGCTCGCCAGGCTGAGGGACGAAAGAAAAATTGCGGTGGAAACTCTGCCCTGTAATCAGGATGGCACTCTCGATCCGTTGCAGGTGAAAAAAGTCTTGCGCCGGGAAACCCGTCTGGTCGTCATGATGCACGCTTCCAATGTGACCGGTACAATTCTGCCGGTTTGCGAAGTCGGGGAATAAACGGCCAGGCTCACGGCGTCGAAGGGTGATAATCTTTGGGCCAGCAGCGCTGCCAGGAGGCCGGTTAACACATCCCCGCTGCCGGCGTAGCCATGCCGCTGTTGCCGGTGACATTAAGCGCCACAGGTTCCCCGGGGCCGGCCACCAGCGTATGCGCACCCCTTCAGGACTACGACGCACTGATAGCGCAAAGCCAGTTCCTTGGCGGCTGCGGGCATTCCTGTAAGATACCGGCCAGCACGGGTACAATCTCCCCGTCATCGGAAAGGCCCGGGCCCACAGCCACCACATTACTGGGACAAAGTTGACGAGTATCTGATGGATTAAGTGGCCGGATAGCAGGATTAGTGAGGTCAGGTTATCTTGACGAATTTATACATAATATGTTAACCTCACAATAGAACATATGTTCTGCTGCGAGGTGCGACCATCATGCAACTAGCTCTTTATTCTGAGCAGGGTACCGATGTCGAAACTTATAAGCCACGGATAAACCGGAAAAGTGTATACTGTCTTTGTGTTCAGGATCACTATGAAAAACTGGAAGATGCCTGGGAAGATCGCTACCAGCAAAGATTGGGCTACTGTCGTTCTTTTGTAAAGGACGTAATCTATAAATACCTGGAGTGCGGCGACCTTCATTTTGGTTTTGCCAGAGCCTAACCCTAAAGAACTTGAACATACTTTCCGCTGGGAAGTGCTTAAGCTACTGAAGGCTGAAGGTAAGATTACCGACCTGGTCATAGAAAATATGTTGAGTTGGTATCACAGCGGGTTCAACGTCCATTGCGGGAATGCGATCAGCCCCTTTGACCATAACGGATTGGAAAGGCTGTCTTCGGTATATCATCCGGGCTCCTATCTCGCAGGAACGGATAACTTACGTCCCGGCGTCAGAAGCTGCAGACGGGTTAGCCAGGGTTATTTATAAAGCCAAAGACGGCAGAACAACAAAAATGTTTTTTGCACTTGACTGGCTTGCTCACCTGATCACCCATATACCGCATAAGGGAGAGCAGATGGTCAGGTACTATGGTTATTATTCCAATAAGGCTCGGGGAATGCGTAAAAAAGCAGATACCGACATGTTGGTACCTGCACTGATCGATACGGAGGTATCGAAGAAGGCATTCCGCAAAAACTGGTCACGGCTTATCCAGAAGATCTATCATGCCGACCCGCTTGTCTGCCCCAAGTGCTCCGGCAAGATGAGGATCATTTCTTTTATCGAAGAGCCAGACGTAATCAAAGACATCCTGCAGCATTTGGACCTATGGACGGTAAGAAATCATGATCCGCCAATAGGTAAAGTGTTGAAGAATTATATTCCGCAAAATATTCCCAAACAGATACAGTTCACGGATGAAATACCCTTTTATGATGACATTGGTGATTGCAGCGCGTT
>QLUI01000107.1 GCA_018725345.1 Bacillota bacterium
AACAGCATAATTCGACAAACATAGTATACAAGTAGTTCCCAAAATAAGCAAGTATCTTTTTCCAGTTTTTGTGTTTATTTCTGAGCCGACAGATTGCTTGCCTCCGGAGATTGTTTTTTGGTATAATGAGCTAGCTTGCCTAGGTGGGTTTTCTATTTAAAAAGGAGTGTCTGTTTTGCGTAAAAAGACATTTTACATCACTACCCCTATCTACTATCCCAGCGACAAACTGCATATCGGCCACTCATATACCACGGTAGCCGCAGACGCAATGTCGCGCTTTAAAAGGCTTACAGGTCATCAAGTTCACTTTCTTACAGGCACAGATGAGCATGGTCAAAAAATAGAACGCCAGGCACAGCAGGCTGGCAAGGAACCGCAGGCCTTCGTTGATGAAATTGTGATCTGGATCAAAAAGCTGTGGGATACTTTTGACATTTCTGCAGATGATTTCATCCGCACTACAGAAGAGCGTCACAAAAGCTCTGTACAGAAAATATTTCAGATATTTTATGAACAGGGTGACATCTATAAGTCTAAGTATGAAGGATGGTATTGCACTCCTTGTGAAGCATTTTGGACTGAGCGGCAGTTGGTTGAAAAGAATTGCCCGGATTGTAAGCGCTCGGTCGAATTGGTGGCAGAAGAAAGTTACTTCTTTAGAATGAGTAAATATGCCGATAGACTAATGGATTATATTGAAAAGAACCCAGATTTTATTCAACCTGTTTCTCGCAAGAATGAAATGATTAATAATTTTCTTAAACCCGGCCTAGAGGATTTGTGTGTCTCCCGGACTTCTTTTAGCTGGGGGATTCCTGTACCGTTTGATCCCGAACATGTGATTTACGTTTGGCTTGATGCGCTCAGCAATTATATCACCGCATTGGGTTATCTGTCGGATGACCAAAGTAAAATGCAGGTATTTTGGCCGGCCGATGTGCAGTTAATCGGTAAGGAGATCGTTCGTTTTCATACAATATACTGGCCTATTTTTTTGATGGCGCTGGGGCTAGAGTTGCCTAAGCAAGTTTTTGGGCATGGCTGGTTGCTTCTCGAAGAAGGAAAAATGTCAAAATCTAAAGGAAATGTAATTGATCCTGAAGTGTTAATCAAACGATACGGCTCTGATGCTATTCGCTATTTTCTTTTGCGAGAAATTCCCTTCGGCGCGGATGGTCATTTTAGCGAGACAGCACTGATTCAGCGCTTGAACTTTGATTTGGCAAATGACTTGGGAAATTTGTTAAACCGTACGTTAGCCATGCTCAATAAGTATTTTGCGGGAATAATTCCTTCCCCAAGCAACAGGGAAACTTTGGACCAGGAGTTAAGCAGTATGGCGCAAGCCTTGCCTGACGTCATGGAGCAGTTAATGGATCGGTTTCAATTTTCCAATGCACTTACTGAGTTGTGGAAATTTATTGGCCGAGCCAATAAGTATATTGATGAAACGGCTCCATGGGCTTTAGCTAAAGCAGGACGTCAGGAACGCTTAGCTACTGTGATGTATAACCTATTAGAAAGTATTCGAATTGTTTCTGTTTTACTTTTGCCATTTATGCCTCGTACGCCGGAAAGAATTTGGCTGCAGCTTGGGATTGCAGGCGAGGCAGATATTCAGAGCTGGGATAGTATCCGGCAATTTGGCGGGATACCAAGTGGCGTACAAACTGTGGCAGCCAGCGAAGTATTGTTTCCTCGCCTGGAACTTACGGAAGAGGGAGGCGCACCGGTTCGTCAGGCAACAAAAAAAGATAAGCCGCTAGCCGTAGCAAAGGAGGCACCAAAGGTGGAAGAGGCAGAAGGTCTGATTTCTAGCGAAGATTTTGGTCGTGTTGATTTACGTATAGTCGAGATCACTACAGCACAGAAAATTGAAGGTGCCGATAAATTATTGAAGCTGACAGTCAGCCTAGGCAAAGAAGAGCGTCAAGTTGTGGCTGGAATTGCCAAACATTATGAGCCGGAGTCACTACTTGGCAAGAGCGTGCTGTTTGTGGCAAACTTAAAGCCGGCTAAACTGCGCGGTCTTCGCTCAGAAGGGATGCTTCTCGCGGCAGCAGATGAGCAGGGAAACTTAGTGCTGATTACCACAGACAAGTCTATCAGCGTAGGCAGCAAGGTGAAATAAGCAATGAGTCTAATTGATACACATGCACACTTAACTGACAACCGGTTTGCCCATGATCTTGATGAAGTATTGTTGCGTGCTGAAGAATCAGGGGTCAGGGCAATGATTAATGTGGGTTACGATCTTTCGTCATCTCGGCGTTGTGTGGCGCTCGCTTCTAAGAGCGAAATGTTTTTTGCAGCAGTCGGTATCCATCCGCATGAGGCAGCCAAGGTGGGTGAGCAAGCTCTTGCTCAGCTGCGGCAATTAGCTCTGGGCGGAAACGTAGTGGCCCTGGGAGAAATGGGGCTTGACTACTATTATAATCATTCTCCGCGCAATCTTCAGCAGGAGTTGTTTCGCCGACAGATTCGCTTGGCTAAATCCCTATCTTTGCCGATTATTGTACATGACCGTGATGCCCACGAAGACGTCCTGACTATTTTAGGGGAGGAAGGCGCAGAAACTGTGGGAGGAGTTTTGCATTGTTTTTCCGGCAATCTAAATTTTGCGGCACGGTGTCTAAGTTTAGGTTTCCATATTTCGCTGGCGGGGCCGGTTACATTTAGCAACAGCAAGGGTCTGGCGGCTGTGGCGGAATTTATTCCAAGTGATAGGTTGCTCTTAGAGACAGACGCTCCTTATCTTGCGCCCGTTCCTTATCGCGGTAAAAGGAATGAACCTGCCTACTTGCTGGCAGTGGCTGAAAAAGTTGCCACTCTTCGCAGAACGACTGTTAAAGAATTATCTGATTGCACAACCGAGAATGCTAAAAAATTGTTTAAACTGGAGATTAAAGAAAATATAGGTGCATAAATTTGGCAATATAGGCCATAAATATTTATTAGGTAGCAGAGAAGAAGAAGAGGGGGAATGGACATGACCCTTCCCAGCTGGTGTAGCAAGCTAAAAGGTATGCAGGCGATGGGCAAAGGGATGTTGATTGTTTTCCTGTTAGTCATTTTTTTCCTTGTTGTTTACCCTCAAGTTACTACAAAACAGGTGGTTTTAGTTGTGGACGGCGAAGCAGGGCAGGTTTTAACTCGTGCAGAAACGGTTGGTCAAGTTCTGGCAGAGAGCGACTTATTTCTCAGAGAGAGCGATTTGTTGACACCGACGGAGGAAACCAGGTTAAAACGGGGCATGGAAATTCGGCTACAAAGAGCCGTGCCGCTTTTTGTCCATGCAGACGGACAAACAAGCCTTGTTTACTCCACCGCGGCTACTACGGCAGAGCTACTTAGTGAATTAGGTGTTTCGGTGGGACAAAGCGACAGGGTGGTGCCCGGTTTGAAGCAGCAGTTGGCAGAAGGCGCAAAAGTGCTTGTTAGCCGTGTGAGAAGAGAAATATTTCGTGAAGAAGTAGCTATTCCCTTTAAAACGCAGCACGTAAACGATCCTGAGTTAGCCAGCGGACGCCGGAGGGTAGTGGTTGCCGGAAAGCCCGGAGCTATGGTTCGGAGCTATGAAATAATTTATGTTGACGGCCAAGAGGAAGAGAGGAGTTTTATTGAGGAAAAGCGGGTTTCTGAACCGATTAACAGTGTAGTTTATGTAGGAACCAAGAAGGTGGCGCCTGTAATCACTGCGAGTGCCCGAGGTGGTCGTGTGAGCAAAGTGATAGAAGGCTTGGCTTCCTGGTACGGCCCTGGTTTTCAAGGGAATAGAACGGCTTATGGGGATATCTTTGATAAGAATAAATTAACAGCAGCTTCGCCTTCACGGGAAATGGCAGGAAAAATGGTGCGTGTTACTTATTTAAGAAGCGGTCGCAGCGTTGATGTTTTAATTAATGATTATGGTCCGCATATCCCGGGGAGAGTGATTGACTTATCTATGGCGGCGGCTCGCGCCATTGGCATGCTATCTTCCGGTGTTGGCAAAGTGAGGGTTAAGCTATTGGAGTAGGCAAAGTTCGGTCGATGCCAATAATTCGAATCCGGGCTACCCGGATTTTTTCTTTGCATAGGAAATTGTTTAATTCAGTAAAGGAGCATGAGTAATGGTCAAACTGTCAAATCCAACATATGTTGCCAGCCTCTTAGCGCAGCAAGGCATACGTCTAAAAAAAAATGGGGACAAAATTTTTTAGTAGACGAAAATATCTTGCAGAAAATTGTGAACACAGCTAATCTTGAGCCGACAGATTCAGTGCTCGAAATCGGACCAGGTATCGGCTCCCTGACTCAGAAGCTGGCTGAAAAAGCAAAAGTTGTTACGGCAGTGGAAATTGATGCGCGTCTGTTGTCCGTATTACAGGCAACACTTGCGGATTATGATAATGTTTATCTTGTTCATCAGGATGCCATGGATTTCGACTGGAGAGCACACTGCTCGCAGAAACCAGTTAAACTGGTGGCAAACTTGCCGTATAATGTGGCAACGCCGCTTTTTTACCGCTGGCTTAAAGAATATCGGGACTGCTTTTCGCTGGTTGTTTGTATGGTGCAAAAGGAAGTGGCCCAGCGGATAGTAGCGCATCCAGGAGGGAAAGAATACGGGTCGCTTACCGTGCTTTGTCAGTATGCAGGTCGCTGTGAAATCGCCTTTAATGTGTCAAGAACAGTGTTTTTCCCTAGGCCGGAGGTTTCTTCCGCAGTAGTTAAAATAACACCGGCAGTCAACCCTAGATATGATGTTGGTGATGAGTCTTTCTTTTTTCGGTTGGTTGATGCCGTATTTTCTCAGAGGCGTAAAACTTTGTTTAACACTTTGCATGCCGCACTGCCATTTTCAAAAGAAGAACTGGCTGAAGCAGGAGCTGCCACAGGTATCGATCTGTCGAGGCGCGGAGAGACACTAAGCGTCGAGGAGTTTGCATTAATTTCGCGTTTGCTTTATACTAGAAGCTGTGGCATCTGAGAAAACGTTTGGAGGTGCAAGATGAACATGTGTTTTCACAGCCCTTCCCGCGGCAACTTAACTCTAGATGAGACATACGCTGAGATTATGACCTATGTAGCTGAAAAGCCAAAAGAGCAATACAAGCTGATTTTCGGAACTGATTCCCAACCGCATCATCGTCGTGAAGTTTGTTTTGTTACCGCAATAATTATTCACAGGGTAGGAAAAGGTGCTCGCTATTTTTATCAGCGCCAACGACACAACTATATGTCAAGCTTGCGTCAGCGAATCTATTATGAGACGTACCTGAGCTTGGAAGTGGCTACGCTTGTCACAGCCAAACTTGCTAAGGGAGTCTATCCGCGTTTGAATATTGAAATCCATCTTGATGTGGGTGAAAAAGGAGATACTAAGGAGCTTATCCGTGAAGTGGTAGGGATGGTGATCGGCAGCGGGTTTCAGGCATGTATCAAGCCTGATTCATACGGCGCCTCAAAAGTAGCCGATAAATACACAAAGTAATTTCTTTGAAAGATTACGCCGTTAGGCGTTTTTTGTTGTAAAAAAAATTTTCAGGACATCAAGAGTTACCGCAATTCACAGTATTTCGTGGCGGCCACCTTAAAGGTAAGGCAGTATGAACCGGCAAAAGACGGGTTAGTAATTTTTGCAGGAGCCTGCCAATCGCATTATGAGGCTATTCTGGCTGCAGGCGCCAATTTTGCAAGTTCACCACAGCGCGTTTTGATCCACGCTCTAGATCCTGTCTTTATCATGGAAAACGTAGCCTATACCTCCATTAACAGTTCAGTCAATGTTTATGAAGTTATTAGGCATACAATAACAGGTTTAGACGGTATAGGAGGAGTGGAATCAAGGGGGAAATTCCGTTTAGGATTGCCCAAATCCCCTTACTAGGCTATACTGATTTTTTTCACGGGGTTCTTGTCAGTGAACTCGTGAAATTTGCTTTGACCATAAGAAGTCTCATAAAGACAAAAATGGTCACCATGACAAAAACGATGATAACGAGCATGATAAGAATGATTACGGCAAAGATCACGAGAATGATTACGGTAAAGAGTGCCACAAAAATGGTCACCATGACAAAAACGATAAAATTGAGTCGCTGTATCGCCAGACGGTTATTCTGGAAATTTTTGCAAAAGTGACTGAGTCAATCCAGTTGAACGTTGTGGTGGATGTATTGGGAAGCAGTGTTGATGGTCCAGGGATTAAATGTGCCATGAATACCATGGCGCTGGTAAGTAAACGCCAGTCAACGCGTACCTAAACTAGGATGAGGACGGGGGTTTTTTCATAAACTTTATATTCTCCCAACGGTGTAGGTGTTGACGGTTTGCCAATGGCAATAGGAAATGTTTTGTAATACTGTCCTTGCTGATAAAAGGTCAGTTTTTTCATTAACCGGTTAACTTCTATTTTGGTCATGCTCTGGTCTCTCGTCTATACATTTTTTGTTATATTCTATGTGGAAACGGACAGCTCCGC
>QLUI01000108.1 GCA_018725345.1 Bacillota bacterium
CTCTTTGTCCACTGCATAAGCCAGGGCCTTGCGCACCTCGGGATTGTTAAATGGCTCCTTTTTGTAATTAAAGATGAAAGCGCGGGTGGACGGAATATCCACGCCCGCGATACCGTAGCCGCTTTCCTCCAGTTGGTTCAACAGGGAGCGGGGGATGTAGCCGATGCCGAGACACTGCTTCATCTTCCCCGCAGGGTCGCCGGCGGGCTCCACCGATGTGGGCGGGATGATAGCGAGGTGGTACTCGGCCAGGCCGATTAAGGTCTCATAGGACGGGCTACTCATGTGAAACACCACGGTATACGGGTCTTTTACTTCAATGGTGGCCTTATCGTCAAGGGAAATCGGGTGGAACCCCTTCTGAATTTTGATCCGATCCAATGTAAACTTCACGGCATCGGCGTTGAAAGGGGATCCGTCATGAAAGGTAATCTCCTTCCCGCCGTTGGCCACTTCCCAGGACTCCGCCAGCGCCGGCGCCAGTTTGCTGTTCCTGAGATAAAGCAGCGGTTCCTGTACCGTCCTCCTGATTAACAGATCGGGGAATTTCTCATCCATAACATTAAGGTCGCCATTTTCCCCGAAACCGACATAGCCTATTACCAGTTCCTGGGCTTTACCCTTTGCACCCCCGGTATTACCACAGCCTGCCAGGATGGTGGCCAGAAATACCAGGAAGATCAGTCCTGCTAGCAGTCTCTTGAAATGAGGCATTACTTATACACCCTCCTAAATTTAATTTCAAACCTCCAGCCGGCGGCCTCTAACCTCCAAAATGGCAGGCAACCCGGTGTTCTTCAGCAATTGCCGCCAGCCCGGCGAGGCGTCGGGCACTGCCGCCAGCAGGGCGCGGGTGTAAGGGTGCAGGGCATCTTTTAAAAGCTGCCCGGTCTGGATCACCTCCACGATTTTGCCCAGGTACATCACCGCCACCAGGTCGTGGTAGATGAAGAGGTAAGCCAGTCCCATACTTTCCTTGAGATCCCGCAAGATGTTTAGGATCTGCGCCCGGACGGAGACATCCAGGCTGGTAACTGGCTCGTCGCAGACGATGAGGCTGGGATTCAGCGCCAGGGCCCGGGCAACGCTCACCCGCTGGCGCTACCCGCCGGAAAGTTCGTGGGGGTAGCTGCCGGCGTGCAGCGTGTCAAGCCCCACCAGTTCCATGAGCTCTCCCGCCCGGCGCACTCTATCGGCCTTCGTCCCCACCCGGTAGTTTAATAGCGGCTCGGCGATCAGTGACCCCACCGGCCAGCGGGGGTCGAGTGAGGCGGTGGGGTCCTGGAAGATGATCTGCAAGTGCCGCCTTGCCGCCCGCAGTTCATTCCCGGAGCGGCTGCTGATTTCTCTGCCCTGGGAAGCGAACGCAACCGGCCGTCGGCTCCTCCAGCCCTACCACCAGCCGCCCCAGGGTGCTCTTGCCGCAGCCGCTCTCTCCCACCAGGCCCAGGATTTCTCCCGGTGCAAGGTTAAAAGTCACCCCGGCCACGGCGGGCACTGCATCGTCCATCGTCTGGTAGCTGACTGTCAGGTTGTTTACCTGGAGCACTATTGCCATCCCCCTTATATTGGCCGTCAGTCGTCAGATTGTATAGGGTATTCCCTACCGCCGCCGGGTAAAGCCGCGCGGGTCGAGCACATCCCGCAGGCCGTCGCCCAGCAGGTTGAAGGCCAGCACGGCCAGCATGATGGCCAGGCCGGGGTAGAGCATCAGGTTGGGCGCCACCTGAAAATAGGGTCGGCTGTCGTTTAACATCGTCCCCCACTCTGGGGTGGGCGGCTGGGCGCCCAGGCCCAGGAAAGACAAGCTCGAAATCCCCAGGATGAGTTTGCCCATGTCAAGCGTGGCCAGCACCACCACCGGCCCGATGATATTCGGTAGGATGTGTGTGGAGAGAATGCGTCAGGCAGGGGTGCCGCAGGCCCGCGCAGCCAGGACAAACTCCCGCTCCTTTATTTGTAAAACGAGTCCCCGGATCAGGCGGGCAATGCGTACCCAGGACACCGCCCCCAGAGCCAGCATGACATTGGTCAGGCTCGGCCCGAGCATGCCGGCAATTACCAGGGCAAAGATAAGATCCGGGAAGGCCAGGAGGATGTCCACCAGTCGCATCAGCAAGTTGTCTACCCGGCCGCCGCACCAGCCGGCCAGCATGCCGTAGGGGATGCCGATCCCCATTATGGTAAGCAACACGAGGAAGGAGATGCTTAAAGACACCCTTACCCCCCAGATGAGCCGGGAGAGGACGCAACGTCCCAGGTGGTCGGTGCCGAGGGGATAAACCTCCCTGGACGGCAGAAGCCGCTGACTCAAGTCTACCGCCACCGAATCGCCGAGGGCCAGATTGATCAGCCCGAAGGTGACCAGGGAGACGCCCAGCAGTACGGGCAGAAGAAATAAGTGCCGTTGCAGCAGATATATCAGCATGCTATCACCTCGTAAAATAATTCTTTTGGGCATACGGTTCGTCTCCTTTTTTTACGGGGGTTTTATCTGCAAGGCAAAGCCTTTATTGGAAAAAAAAGGGCTGATGCCGGGACCAGCCAAAAATAAGATGCCGAGACCAGCCAAAAACAAATGGGAGGAAAAGAACTGCAGTGATACTAATATTCAATTCGTAGCACTTAAGTGGAACCGTGTGCCACGAAATTAAATAAAGTAACACCAAGTGCATCTTTCTACATTCTCGCTCAGTTTAATTATTCCTGCAACAGGCATAAAATTATTTTAACCCGTAAGAAACTCAAGAGTTATTCAACCGGGATAAGTTGGGATATTGGTAGTACAGGTAACTCTACTGGCCCTCATGTCCATTTTGAAATGCATCGCAACGGGTCTCAGGTTAATCCGCTACAATTTTTCTAAAAACGCTAACTACTGAACCGGACGGTATTCCAACACGGTTCTTTTTTTGTCTAATTTTGTGTTTGGCGCCTGCCATTTCCAGTGAAAGAGGAGGGAGAATCTGTTATGATGCAGGGGGAGAGGAGAGTGGAAGCTATAAGGGTAAGTGGATTTGGGATAAAAAATAGAGCTGTTATCGCTTCAGCTCTATTTTTGCTGGTTTTGCTTAGCCCGTATTTTTCAAATGCTCTTCAGGCTATTTGGCACACCTGCACGATTATCTCTGTACGCCGTCATTATCTGGCGTGGTCATCCCTGGAAACGAGATATTTTCAGCTGCGCTATTTACCAGAAGACAGGGTGTTAGCTGAAAAAATCGGTAAAGAGGCTGACAGGGCCGTGGCGAAAGTTGCTAAGTTGATTCCGCATTCAGCCGGGGAAAAACGACCATGGCTCATTGTGTTTCCCAGCCAAGAGATCTTGCGGGAATCTTTCGGCTGGGGTCGTGAAACAGGGGCGCTGGGTGTTTATCTGGCAGAGACAGTGAACTCGTTTAAGCTTTGCTGAAACATCGGGGAATCAGGTGGAGAGTCTACTCCACCTGATTAAAAATTCCCACCTACGCTTCGCTTAGAGGTGGGGGTCTTAACCCAAAAGAAAAACCAAGATAAAAATTCTTTCGCCTATGGCGTGGCATTGGTATCCTGAGTCTAAACGTTGGCATATCTTTGCCAGTGAAGGCTCGCTTGTTCATGAATATACCCACTTTGCCTTAGAGCTACGGGCAAGAGGAAATTATCCTCGCTGGTTTAGCGAGGGGCTCGTCCAGTTGACGGAATATCATCTTCTAGGGTATGAATGGCTGGAAGCAGAGAGTTCCCTGGCAAACCCCCGTTATTCCTTGGAGGAGCTTGAGCACTCGTTTGACGCGCTCCCTCAGGCTGCGCTTGCTCACCGACAGGCATTGAGTATGGTCAGTTACCTGGAAACGCTGCAAGGGCAGGCGGGTCTGAATCAATTCCTTGATAGGTTGGGGAGGGGCGAGGCATTTTATCAGGCGCTACAACAGATTTATGGCTTGAACAAGGAAAATTTCCAGCGGGGCTGGGAGGTCTGGCTTGCCCAAGATGAGCGCTGGTTACGGACGGGCTGAGTCTGCCCTGGATCATCTTAGTCATAGAAAGGCGGCAACCGCACGCTTCTGTTAAGCAGGAAATATGTCCGTTTGCTAGTAGCTATAGTTAAAAGCGTGAGAGCCTCCATGATAACGAGGGGAAAAATATTTATTGCTTTTACCGGAGAAGTGCAAACGAGTGTGCTAAAATAGAAGAGCTTTACAGGAATTTTGTTTTTCGGCTAGAATATATTCTCATTGCAGACGAAATCATGTATACTGATAAATGTTGTTGGTAGAAGGATTCAGGAGGCTAAGATTATGCCCAGATTGCTTGTGCGCGGCAAAAGTCAACCGCTAAACGGTACAGTTAAAATTAGCGGCGCTAAAAATGCAGCCGTTGCCATTATTCCGGCGGCGCTGCTTGCAGCTGCCCCCGTTCGGATTGAAAACTTGCCGGAGATTAACGATATTCGGATTTTAGTGGAAATCATTGAAGAACTAGGAGTCCAGGTTTCGTGGGAGTCGCCCTCTACTTTGTTGATTGACGCTTCTACGCTGCGAAAAGTTCAGGCACCCTATGAACTTGTGAAAAAAATGCGCGCTTCCTACTATCTGATTGGTGCTTTAGTCGGACGCCTCGGCTGTGCTGAGGTGCCAATCCCCGGCGGCTGTGATCTTGGCCCGCGCCCTATTGATCAGCATATCAAAGGGCTGGCAAGTATGGGTGCTAAAATTGTGGTGGAGCATGGTCTGGTTAAGGTGGAGGGCAAGAGGTTACAGGGGGCAAATATTTATCTAGACATTGTTAGCGTAGGAGCAACCATTAATATTATGCTGGCCGCGGTCCGCACAAGTGGAAAAACCGTAATTGAGAATGCGGCAAAAGAGCCGGAAATAGTAGATTTGGCTAATTTTCTGAACGCCATGGGGGCTCATGTTCGCGGTGCCGGCACCGATGTGATTAAGGTAACAGGTGTGGACGAGCTTCGTTCTGCTACGCACTGCGTGATTCCTGATCGAATTGAGTCCGGGACATACATGATTGCTGCTGCAGCTTCGGGGGGAAACGTAATGCTTAGCGACGTGATCCCTAAGCACCTTGAACCTGTCACTGCTAAACTGCGAGAAATGGGGATGACAGTGGATGTCTTTGACGACCAAATTCGCGTGATAGGCAATTGCGAGCCCCGAGCCGTAAATATTAAGACGTTTCCTTATCCGGGATTCCCCACAGATTTGCAACCTTTAGCCATGGTTTTATTGACCCAGGCAAAAGGCAGCAGCGTGATTTCCGAAAATGTTTTTGAGGGACGCTTTAAACATGTGGACGAATTAAAAAGGATGGGCGCCTGTGTCAAAGTTGAAGGGCGCACTGCCATTGTGACAGGATGTAGGCGACTTTCCGGTGCTCCTGTGAGCGCCACCGATTTGCGAGCCGGCGCCTCATTTATTATTGCCGGTTTAATTGCTCAAGGTGAGACAGTTATTAGCCAGATGGATCATATCTACCGCGGTTATGAAAAAATTTGTGAAAAATTCAGCGCCCTGGGTGCTGAGCTAGAAGAAATTGATTAAGGAATGATGAATTTGCGAATTCTTTTGGCCCGTCATGGGCAGACGGCAGCAAACGCAGAAAAACGGTTCCAGGGGCGTCTTGATTGTCCGCTCAATGAAGAAGGGCACAGACAGGCTGCCAGGCTGGCGCACCTACTTGTTCGCTGGCAACCGGGTCGTCTTTATACGAGTGACTTGAGCCGCAGCATTGCAACTGCCCGCCCTGCTGCTCAGCTGCTCGGTGTGGAGCCGGTCGCTTCCCCGGTTTTTGGGGAGTACAGCTGGGGTGTGCTGGAGGGTTTAACTTGGCCGGAAATAAAGAAAGATTATCCCGTTCTTTTTTCTAAATTGGGGCACAATCACATTCGCGCGGAAATTCCCGAACAGGAACCGCTCCATGAGTTTCGACTACGCCTAAAGCAAGGTTTGGCGTTGCTGCTTGATAAAGGTGGCCCATCAGTAGTGGCCCTTGTGGGGCACGGCCGTTATCTCAACGCCTTGGTGGTAGATTTTCTTGGTTTAGATTTTAACGGTCCTTGGCCTTTTTCCTTTGCTTCTGCCGCAGTTACTGTTTTAGAAGACTCAGGCGGTCGGCGTCGGCTGCTTACCTTTAACGAAGAATGCCATCTAACGGGAGAAAATGATGCTTGAACTATGGATGTTGGCCAGCGGCAGCTCTGGTAATGCAGTCTATATAACTACAGAAAACGCTCGACTGTTGATTGATGCCGGCCTTAGTGGTAAATTTCCTTTTAACTTCATACTTTTGTCACAACTTTTTGTTATAGTAATTTTGACCCCAAAAAACCAAGCCGCAAGCCCCTGGTTTTAACCATGGGGTAAGGCATCATGGCCGTTTGCACTCAGTATGCGCCTAGGGGTGCTCTGCTTGCTCTCATCAAACAGTACATCGAGAGGTAAAAACATGTATAAGACACGAA
>QLUI01000109.1 GCA_018725345.1 Bacillota bacterium
GCATGGGGAGTGTCAATTGACAGCATACTTGCACATCGTCGTTTACTGCTTCCCTCAACAAGCCCCGCTTGTGCTCAACTGGGTAGCGAAGCCCGTCTTTCTCCTCTATAACATCGAGTTCACCAGTGATCCCGTGATAATCAGACGCGATAACTATCTTGCGTTGCTGCCTGACGCAATCCCTAGTCTGGGTAGCGCGCTCTTCTCGCAGTTCTTCTTGCAAGCGTCCTTCGATAAGAAAATAATTTGCCTCTTCGGCACCTTCCACCATCCGGTAGTAGAATCTTCTCGGACAGTAAAGATATTCCGCCACAGCAGATACGGGAATTTTGATTCTTTCTTCCACCTCATTCTTTGGCATGAGTACGCCATCCCTTCCCCGATAGGCATTCGGCCTGCCCCATCCCCATCGTTGTTTTATAGCCAATGCCGGTAAATTCGGCAAGTGCGCTTAGGAAAGACAAACTTTGGCAATTGTAGGCCAGCTTTATGCGACGGCAATCATATACGCAATAACCTGAAAAGCCGATAATTTTATAGCGACCGTAATCCAGCTGACTTGTGGCGAGTTCGTAGCGGGAAACCATGAACTGCGAAACATACTCGGATGGTGGTGTCAAATTGTTCCTGAAGAAATCACCAAAAATTTCAACCGCCTTAAGATAAACGTTTTGAAAAACGATATCAGGATCTGGGAAAAGCCACTGTTTCCCAGCACGCCGAAAACTTGTGGGAGAAAGAAAGTTTATCCGCAGTTGATCGATACGGATGGTTTTCTCAGCTTCACTCCACAATTTCATAACAGGTACGGAAGTAACCTTTTGAGCAGAAACGACAACCGGTTGTCTGCCGAGCAATCCTTGGCTGCCACTCATCTTATCCAGAACAGTAGCCATTTCATCCGACAATGTTGCTAAGGTCACGCTAATACTGCCGTCGGCTTTCATGGACGGCCAAAAGGAAAAGGGTTTTTCCTGGGCAATATGCATGCGGTCTGCCAGAGCGGGTTCAAAAGATGCCAGAAGTGAAAATATGAGCCCGTGCAAATGAGTACCGGATTCAATCTGCAGTGGCGCTCTCCTTGGCGTAGCAGTTTTAATCTCGATATTGTACTTATGAGGCAAAAAATCTCCCCCTCTTGGGATTAAGCCGAGAAGTTTTTCGTTAAATATTCCACTACAATTTTTAAATCCCTATTCTGAAATGGGTACTCCGCCAGAATGTGCGTCGGGAAAAATCCAGTGAATAATTCTCGCATCACATTTAAAGCATTGGCTGCAGACTGCTTTTCGACGGGTTTCATTCCATGCGCAACGATGGAATCGTTCCTGTTCTCACGCAGTTCCTTTAATAAAGAGCCGACTGTAACTCTGGCATCTTTTTCTATTTGCAAAGAGCGATTGGCTAATTCCTGGAACTTCTTGTCTTGAAAGACTTCATGAAGAACTTTTTCAGACCGCCTTATACCTAAGGACCCTTGGGGCATGATACCGGGAACGGCAACAGAGAGTTGCTGGAAATGATCTTTGTTGCTACTCTTTTTGGGATTAGTCGGTTCAATTCCATAATCTTTACGCAGTTGATAGTAAAGTATTCCTTCGTACACCCGCCAGAACCTAGCTAGCGTATCCGTATAATTGCCTCGGGAAAAACTGCGGTGGGCATTAAAATATAGATCAGAAAGATTTTCCGGCGTTTCTTTCTGGTTCTTCCGCTGGAGTTTTTCAAGAAGAGCTACTTGTTTCTCGAGTACTTTTTTAAGGCTTTCATCTTCCATGTCCCCTCGCGTGGGCTTAAAGCCAGCGGATAGTTCTTTTAACCCAGGACGTGCATCATCCCCAACATATGCCTTTCTATAATTGATCATGTCCCAATCTTGGTACACCCAAAATAACCGTTGCAAAAGACGGGCTTTTTTGCGGCGGACAGGAAACAAACTCATGTTACCCAAGCGACCCATTTCTTCCGCCATTTGTGCAAACAAGAACTTTTGGGAAAATGGAGGGAGCCGGTTTAAAATGTTCTCTTCTTCGAGAAACTCTATCTGCAGTTCCTTAACCCGTTCAATAGCATACTCCGGATTTTTGACCTGCCACAATCTACGACCTGGAAGCAGACCGCTATTGGCAATAAGGAGCCATGTACTTTGCATCTGAGGCGTTCCCGACGAGCAGTTCATATGAATTTCGTCTGCTGCCTTAAGCTCCGGGTGCTTCTTTAAAGACTCGTGCAAACGAGGCAAAATAGCGGCGAAATCGGTCGGATCTGGCAACACAAGTGGCTCAATGCATACCCGGATGGATGGAGAAACCTCTGTAGCAATCCAATAGCAAGTCTCGTCAGCTTGAGTCTGCGTTTCGCTCTGTGCTGTGTCGCTGGAGGCGGTGGGATATAAGTATAGCGCATCTGGTTTAAGCTCGCGGCAAAGGGTCACAATTGCGCCCTCTTCATTGGTGTTTCCGGAAATTGGATCTTGTTTGCCGACAAAAGAAAGCAATATTTTCATGAACTTTCCTCCATGAGTTTTACTGGTGCGGCAAAAGCAAAACAACCTTGAATTGCCTTTGGTAAACCCGGTGCAATGTTTTGCAGCGCTCTCCCGTAGAATGGCTGCGGCGCGGATCCTGTGTAGAAAACAGACCCTGGAAGTAAAAGAATCAACGGATATTTGAAGGGGTTATAGCCGATCGCGTACTCTCTGTCTAGCTTCGGATATTTTACAATGGTTTTGTAGTTACCGCGCGAAGGATCATCAGGGGCTGGTACAAAATGGGACAGACTCACGAAGGCGTTGGCGCCGTCGAGAGCATCGAGGCCGGCAAAAGGCGCAAATTCTAAGACACTAAAACCTCCCTTGCCAACGGATCTGCGCTTGCCAATACCCATCTCGCCGAGAAGCTTTAGACATTTCTCTATTGTTTCCTCCCAGCCATCTTTTACTTTCAGGTACAGGGTCATGTGGCTTACGGTGCTGAATGTTTCCGGTAAATCATAAAGGCCGCCCTCATCCAGCGTAGTGTTTGTTGCACGGCTAATGGTGTTGTGCAATGTTAAAACAGTTTTATCCGTTGGTGGCTTAGGTACTGGTTTGATTGATTCGCCGCTTGCGGCTGCCTGAAATTCAGCATATGTCAGCCAAGACGTTTCTTTTAACCTCTTGGCCTGCATGGCAGCTTCCAGCAATTCAACTTTGGATACTTTCTCCTGTCTAATTGGAGGGGGCGGAAAAAAGGGCTTTGGCAGGAGATTCCCTGGCAGCAAGTCAGAAACGACAAACAAAGGCCGCCCAGCCACACAATCAGCCAGCAGTTTCCCAAAAGCATCATCACCTGCTAAACTTTTATAAGCCCAGCATAGTCCGCCAAACATAGTGTCACTCTGCAATTTGGAAATATAACTGCCAGACATTTTGATTTTTGCGCGATATGTTTTCATTCTACACCTCTATGCGAGGCTGAATGGCTGCCCATCCAACGTGAGATTGTTAAATGTCACTTTACCTGAACCTCTGCTGCCACCCTTGCCGAGATAGGTCTTCTCAACCCAAGTCAGCCCATCTTTTACCGTCTTGACCATCTGAATCTCATTATCACTATCGTAAACTTGCAACACGATTTCTAGGTCGAAATCGGTATCCATGGGAACGCGCTCCATTGACCGGGGATGCAGCGCCATGCCTTTGAAGCGATCAATAATATTTTCAGTTTTCTTTTCAAAGAACATAATCCCTCGTTCTCGGAGATGTTTCTGCATTTCATCACGCGATTTCGTGTTGAGATTGGCGTCCCGAACAATGATGCGAGTAGGCCCTAACTGATGACGGGTGTTCTTATGCGGTCCAAATATCCGACAAACCATGCAGGCATTTCCGCCGCAGCCACATGGCTCCCCCCTGCTGTCGACCCCCTTCTCACGCTCTAAAGATGAGCGCATCTTACCTTTGAGCGAGGAGCCAGGAATATATGGCTCACCACTAACCGGATGTTTGATCACGGTCATATCTACAGCACCGATTTCAATCTCGTCGGAAGAACCGCCAATATGGAGACCTGTCTCACAATGAATGATGCCCTGAAATAGTTTGGTCTTTACCAGCTTCATCTAATTATTCCCCCATTCTTTTATCGTCTGGAACAGAAAGCTAATTTTTGTAGAAAGAGCTGTAGAAACCGACGACCGCCTGAAAATGTTTGACAAAACCTTGTCGAAATGATTTGGCGTCCCAAATATTCTCTAGGTTCTTGTCGATAAAGTGCCTGAAACCTTCCGGCACTTTGCGTTTACCTGCGGCTTCCGCTACAAAAGCCGATAGCTCCAGAATTGACGGCTGGACAGCCTCAAAAGGTGCGTCGTAATTCATACGCATATCCGCCGCCCGAACATGGTCGTAGAATCTACGGAGTTGGGCGTTCTTGATGCCGCCCGGGTCCCGCCCGATCAGGCGGGCGATTTCACGGGCGTGGTCAACGAGCAGCTCGCTTTTCAGATAGCCGTCGGCATTGAAATATCCCCCCGACAAGTATCCGTGAGGCAGTCCAGGACGATTTGGTTGCTGCATGACTAATCCCCTCCCCTTTTACTGTATAATGCATATGTGGTTATGGGCTGGAGCAAAGCCGTTGTCCTGTAGGGCGGTGTTGCGCAAGCCATAAGCCAGTCAGCTACTTCCTGCTTCATCCGCCCCCGGATGTTTCGCGATAGATCATATTCGAGAAAGGATACAAACTTCCAGCCATCACTTTGGGTTTTTCCTGCTTCATCAGGAACCGTTGCCGCTCTATACATCCTGCCATACCATTGAAGACGATAGAGAAGGCTGCTATTTACCGTGTTTTCCTCGAGCCATTTGGCTAGTTTCAGCGCTTCCGGTTTCATGTAAGTATACTGGTCCCATTTAATCGTCTGTCCAAAGAACGTAATTTGATCCCTGCTTGTGCCGGTAGTTACATTTACTTTTTCCTTGGCATCTGCCAATAATTGTTCTGCCTGTTCAACCGCACTATCGATCGGAAAGCGCGCCTTAAAGAGTGATAACCCAGCAGACAGCGTCACATTAGGATTCCCTGCGATAAACCGCCGGAAATCTGCGTTGATACGGCCCGCCAATTCAAATATCCGGTCCCAGGAGCCTACGACCAGCAGGTCGTCACCACTGGAATAGACGGTGTAACAATTTTGAAACGCCGGTTCATCAAACAGTTTCTCAATCCACCCCGAGAAAAAAAGCTCAAGCATCTGGCTCATGTTAGACACTCGCGAAATGGTGGCGTGATTCCGTTGAGTAGAGCCATCCCGGAGTCCCAATAAAAAGAGCATGCCAAGAAGGTCAACATCGGCTTTCAGGCAACCGAGCAATTTTATGCCCTTTGCCGACTCTGCTATCTCGTCAAAGTCAACAGTTTGATCTTCCTGGGTGGGAACATGTTTTGCCATATATTTTATCAGTTCCGGATTTTCTGTCGGTTTGCCCTTTTCATTCAGGTTATAGACAAGGTATGGAGGCGGGTTGTGCTTTACAATATCGCGGTCCACAGTGAAAGAATAGTCGCTGATGACTTTGATTGCGCCGCTCGGCGCATCGCCGCGGAAAAACGATATATATTTTGCCCTTGGCAGCTTGCTGCCTATTTTTTCATCCTGGCGGCAGTCATCGCAAACATCTTCTTCTGGATGGACTTTTCCGCAAGCTGGACACGCTGCAAGTGACTCTTTATACCGGCTGACGAAGGAGGTCTCATCCCAACGCCCATTTTCATGCAGAATTTCTGCAAAAGGCGCTGTCTTCCGGGCAGCCAGCTTCCGTCCGGCTTCAGCCATGACACTACCGAAGTCGTAAAAATCATCACCAGAAAATGCTATACTAGCCAGGTTTAGCGCAAGTTCACCGTGAAAACGTTCCAATAGCTCTGCATCAACCTGCCGCTGAATCGTCGCGACGATGTCTGAGGAATCGATTGTATTAGGGACCAACACATAAAACTTACCGCCTGATGACATAATGATGTTGGCAACGGGAAGTCTAAAAGCATGAATGAACTTGTGGCTGACCATGTCAGAGAGAATGCCGAGGAAGAATGAACGCGCGCGCAGTCTCTTGGCAATTTTGCCGTGCCCTTTTTGTGTCGCCCGGAATATGTATTTCTGAATCCCTGACAGATCGCCGACCACCAACCGGAATTCAGGCACGTTATCAACAGTAACGCCTCTTGTCGTTACCTCGTGATATCTCGCGAAAGCAGCGGCAATAGCCGAAGTAGTTTTTAAATGATCATAAAGGGAAACATCCGGCATAGCATCTTGGGTACTGCTCGGTACGCACCAAGTATAGGATTGCAGAATGCTAAGTAGTCTGGCATAAAACTTGTCAAAGCAATTGAGAGAAGGATCTTTAACCAATCGGGAGAATTCCTCACCAAACATCTTCAGATGGTTCTTA
>QLUI01000011.1 GCA_018725345.1 Bacillota bacterium
TGTAGTGCTCGATCCGTCTATATTATTATTTTTTATGCCAAGGCGGTGAAAGACACGGCACATTTCAAAACCGAGATCGATGTAAGGATATAAATTATGGAATAACTACGCAGATACAAATCTAAAAATAAGGAATGATAAAAAAGACGCTTCGCGTTTTTTTGTAACAGATGAAGCGTCTTTTTTATCCGCTAGGGGACGGCGCCACATCGCGTTGGTCTGACGGTCCTTTTGCACCCCGCAAGAATAAGGGGGAATCCCCCAAAACAACCCCCTTGCATAGGATCGTAGCTTCCCTGTAGGATATAATTTCCTATGCAATAAAAAACCTAACGAGAACACTTGTTCTGAAAGGAAATATGTGCTATAATTAATAATAAGGAAAACGGGAAGGGGGAATTACCCGTGGTAAGAACAGATTTTGAAAAATTAGTGTTGGAAAAACTGGACAGCCTGCAAACCGACGTATCAGGCCTAAAAGAAGATGTTGGCATCTTAAAACAGGACGTATCAGGCCTAAAAGAAGATGTTGGCATCTTAAAACAGGATTTCGTTCGTTTCTCAGTCAAACAGGATATGATTTTTGAGCAAACAGCCGGTCTTTTAGAATTCAAGATCGAGACAAAGTCGACACTTGCTGAAATCCGGGATACGCAAAAAACGGTTATACACATCCTAGGCGAACATGAAGTCGAGATACGCAACATAAAAAGACGAGCTTTATAGTCACAGCCGGACTTTCTGTCGTACTGTATTTTTAAGGAAACATTTAGCAAAGTGAACTCGTTTTAGCTTTGCTGAAACATCGGGGAATCAGGTGGAGAGTCTACTCCACCTGATTAAAAATTCCCACCTACGCTTCGCTTAGAGGTGGGAGTCTTAACCCAAAAGAAAAACCAAGATAAAAAAAGACGCGTCCTTAGCAAAAATCTCAAAGCGTCTTTTTTATTTTATGTCTTAGCTTTTGACGAGTTGCGCAGGTTTAGGTTAACTTTTTTTGTTTTTTTCTTGCTAAATATTAGTAGCTTCCGTGAATGACCGGAAAACCGGCCGTCAGCAAAGTTTTCTCGCAGAAATCGTCATAACGTACCGCCAAATTTAAATTAAAACGCTGACCATCAACGAGAATTTCATTCTTTAATAGATGTGTATGAGCTGTAAGACTAATCAATTCCTCCCCCTCTATCCCCTACATCTCTGTTGCCCCAATAGTTCTCAGTGCCCTTCTGGCAATTCGCCCCATTTCTTCCGCCGTCCTTTTACCCGGAAGCTGACCAGTCAAGAAAACGCTAATTGAAGACTAAGGTGGCAAGCGGAAGAATCAGCTAATTAAGCTACGTAACCATTGTTTTGATTTTCTCAGGATTGGAATCTCGACCGACAATCAGCAGATATGTTTTGGGACGATTGCCCAAGTCAGCAGAGCCGGGATTACTTTGGACTACCAGCTGAGCTTCCGCCCCAGACGACGTCAAACCTGTAACCTCCAAAACACGATATGTTTCCCCTTCCCCCCGCTTTACTTCGCCCCCCATTAGTCCCAGTTGCTCGCCTACGTCAAGCATAATTCTCTCAAGCTCAGCCATGGTACGGTAGTCATCACCGATGATGGCATAAAACTGCGCCTCACCTGCCAAGATTTCTGCCCCGGCACTCCTTAAAAGCACCTGGAGCACTTGAACTTCCTCCATATCCTGGCCGGTAAATCTAAATACTATCACCAACAAACTAACCAGGCAAACAAGTACGTCTGCTTTTTTTCTCCAATTCATTCTTAATACCTCCGTACCGTTATCATTGGCAAATTTTTCCCAGTTTAAACCATCTGTATGTTAAATATGAACGCGGAAGGATAAAAGATGTTCCACTTTTTTTAATGCAGAGATGCACAGTGCGCAAAGTTATGATATAATACCTATAGTGACGACAGTCGCTTAGAGCTGTGCGCGTACACTAAGAGAAGTATGAAGGAGGATTTTAATGAAACAGAAAATTGTGAATACCTCTGCCACTGCCGCCCTAGAGCAATTGATTTCTGAGCTTGGCGAAATGTTTACCGAAATAAATACCGCCTTTACACAGCACCGATTATCCTTGAAATACAAGCAAGCCACTGATGATTCAGCCAAGCAGATCCGCAAATGCCTTGTCACACTGTCGGAAGCGACAAAAGAATTAAGCGGTGCTGAAGCACTAGCTATTCATGGCATCGCAATAAACCTGAGCAAGGTTTTCTATGGCGCATTACGCCTGATCAATCAAGTGGAGAGCAAAATTAATAATAAAGTGCTCTTTAGTGAAGAAGCCGTGGCTGAAATGAACAGGCTGTTGAAGCGAAGCAGCGACTTATTACCGCATGTGGCTGATGCCTTGCGCACTTGCAATGAACTGATAGAAAAGCACGTTGAAAAAGAAGTGGAAGAGTTGCGGAGTTATGCCGCTAACAGTACTTTGGCCCATGAAGACCGTCTATGCAAAAAAGTTTGCCAACCCAAGGCTGCTGTAATCTACCTCCAAATGCTCCAACACATACAAGATATTCTCTGGCATTTTAGGGCGCTTGCATGCCATGACGGCATCTCTTTCCACTAATAGCAGATAGTATCTAGTTTGCCGCGTAGGAATGCTACCTTGTTTTGTGCACTTTATCAAGTATAACGAAGGCCGCCGTGATTTCACGGCGGCCTTCGTTATACTTTATTTTACTTTTTATCTCCGCGGACAATGTCTTTGATTTTCATCAGACGAACTAGCGCACCCCGTTCATTTTCATCCAGCTTCATGCTGATATACTTGATGGTATGCTGAAGTTGCGGAATGAGAACGTGCTCCAAAGCGTTAACACGGCGGCGAGTTTTATCAATCTCGTCCGCCAGCAGGTAGACCGCCTTTTCCAACTCAGCCAAGTGAATCAAACGCGGCAACACCTTGGCCAGTGTGTCAATGGAAGAATCCAGCTCCCCGGAAGTATTGGCAAACCCGTACGACATGGCATCGCCTGCAGCATCTTTATCTTCCAGGTTGGCGATTTGCGGGACATTCACGCTCATCACATTCTTCGTTTTAACTTCTACTTTCACCGCTGCTTTAGGATACATGATCGCTTCTTCGAGCGTTTCCCCCGACATAACAGCACTGGCCAAAAGAAAGTTAGCAAAAGAAAGGGAAAGCTCCCTTTCAACAATGGTGCGCAACTCCTTATTTTCCCGTACTAATTTAAGAAAAACGCGCATCAACTCATCGCGCTTGTCTTTAAGAAGTTTATGGCCGCGCTGAGCCATTTTAAGCCGTCCTTTTAAACGGTTAAACTCCATCCTTGTAGGGTTTACGCGGATTTCCATACCTTACTCCCCCTTGACGGGCAGGTACTTTTCTAAATACTCATCGCGAACACGCTTAAGTTCCGTGCGGGGCAAAAGAGCCAGCAGTTCCCAACCGATGGTGAGAGTATCAACAATGCTGCGGTTTTCATTTTCGCCCTGTTTAATGTAGCGATTTTCAAACTCATCAGCAAAACGGGCAAACATCTTGTCGGAATCACTGAGTGCCGCCTCTCCAAGAATTGCCGCCAGTTCTTTCGCCTCTTTACCACGCGCATAAGCAGCATAAAGCTGGTTTAAGACGTCGGCATGGTCTTCCCGTGTCTTGCCTTTGCCAATCCCTTTATCTTTCAGACGGGAAAGGGACGGCAGGACATCCACAGGGGGGTAGATACCTTTCCGGTTTAAAGAACGGTTAAGCATAATCTGCCCTTCCGTAATGTAGCCTGTAAGGTCAGGAATCGGGTGTGTCTTGTCATCCTCTGGCATGGTAAGGATGGGGATTTGGGTAATGGAGCCTTCACGGCCACGGATCCGACCGGCCCGTTCATAAAGCGTGGCTAAGTCGGTATAGAGATACCCGGGATAACCGCGGCGACCAGGGACTTCTTTTCTGGCGGCTGAGATCTCGCGCAACGCCTCAGCGTAGTTAGTCAAATCAGTCAAGATAACGAGCACATGCATCCCTTTTTCATACGCCAAATATTCAGCGCAGGTAAGCGCCATCCGCGGGGTAGCAATCCGTTCAATGGCTGGGTCGTCCGCCAAGTTGATAAACAGGACGGAACGATCGATGGCACCTGTTTTCCGAAAGTCGGAGATGAAGAAGTCAGCTTCTTCAAAGGTAATACCCATGGCAGCAAACACCAAAGCAAATTTACCCTCGCCGCCGAGCACCTTAGCCTGACGAGCAATTTGCGCCGCCAGACGGTTATGAGGCAAACCGGAGCCGGAAAATATTGGCAGCTTCTGTCCCCGTACCAGAGTATTTAAGCCATCAATCGTAGAAACGCCAGTCTGAATAAACTCAGACGGAAAGTTACGCGCGTAAGGATTCAGCGGCAACCCGTTAATATCCAAGCGCTGTTCTGGAATAATTTTGGGCCCATCGTCCCGCGACCGCCCCAGACCGTCAAAAACGCGCCCCAACATATCCATGGAAACCGGCAGCTCAATCCCTTTGCCCAGGAAGCGAACTTTTGATCCTCTTACGCTCATCCCGCTAGTCCCTTCAAAAATCTGAACCAGCGCTTTGTCAGCGTTTACCTCCAGCACACGGCCGCGGCGCGTTGAACCGTCCTTTAGCTCAATTTCAGCAAGCTCGCCAAATTTGATGCCTTCCACCTGTTCAACAAGCATCAAGGGGCCGATAATCTCTGAAACAGTACGATACTCTTTTTGCATGGTGGCTCCTCCTTCCCTACGCGTACTGCTGCTCGAAGTCGTCGCCACCGGTAGTAAGACCGGCAATCTGCTCCTTCAGGGCAGCTTCAATTTTATCTATCTGAGCCATATCGCTTTCTGCCAAATAGCGGGCACGAGCGATTTGATCGCGAACAGGAAGGTTTAAAATCTCCAAGAGGTTAGCGCCCCGCTCAGCCGCCCGTTGTGCTTCGTGATGAAATGCCATAATTACTTTTATCATCTTAAACTGCTTCTCAAGAGACGCATAGGTGTCTACTTCGTGGAAGGAATTCTGGTGCAAAAAGTCTTCCTTGATGGATTTAGCAGTTTCCAAGACAAGGCGTTCCTTCTGGGAAAGGGCATCAACACCTACTAAGCGTACAATCTCCTCCAGCTCCGCTTCTTCCTGTAAAATACGCATGGCTTCGCCGCGCGATTCTACCCACTCGCCGCCTAAGTTATTGCGGTAGAAATCATCGAAGGTGTCAGTATAAAGCGAATAAGACAACAGCCAGTTAATCGCCGGAAAGTGACGACGATAAGCAAGGGCGGCGTCCAGACCCCAAAATACTTTTACGATTCGCAGAGTATTCTGCGAGACTGGCTCGGAAAGGTCACCGCCGGGAGGCGATACGGCACCTACGGCAGTCAGAGCGCCAACGCGGCCATCACCTCCAAGGCAAGTCACTTTGCCGGCTCTCTCATAAAACTCAGCAACACGGGAACCGAGGTATGCCGGATAACCCTCTTCACCAGGCATTTCTTCCAAACGACCTGACATTTCACGCAGAGCCTCTGCCCAGCGGGAGGTGGAATCTGCCATAAGCGCCACTGAGTAGCCCATGTCACGAAAATATTCAGCCAGGGTGATTCCGGTGTAAATGGAGGCTTCGCGGGCGGCTACGGGCATGTCCGATGTGTTGGCGATCAACACTGTCCGCTTCATCAAAGGCTCACCGGATTTAGGGTCTTTTAGTTCAGGAAATTCGTTTAACACGTCTGTCATTTCGTTGCCACGCTCGCCGCAACCTACATAGACCACTATTTCTGCGTCTGCCCATTTGGCCAACTGATGCTGCGTTACAGTTTTACCGGAGCCGAAAGGCCCAGGGATACAGGCGGTGCCTCCCTTGGCTACAGGGAAGAACATATCCACAACGCGCTGGCCTGTCAAGAGCGGCTCGTTGGGGGAAAGTTTCTCTGCGTAAGGACGGCCTTTACGTACCGGCCATTTTTGCATCATCTGCACATCTATTGTTTTGCCGTCTTTTTTAAGCTTGGCGATGGTCTTAACCACAGTGGCTTCGCCGCTATGAAGAAACGAGATCTTGCCACTCACGCCGGGTGGAACCATAATTTTGTGGAGAACCAGAGTTGTTTCCTGAACCGTCCCCAACACGTCCCCAGCTTGTACTTCGTCGCCCACTTTTGCTGTAGCCACAAAGTTCCACTTTTTATGACGGTTTAATGATTCTACCTCAACACCGCGGATAATCCTAGGGCCAATCTGGTTAAAAATTTCGTCCAAGGGACGCTGAATACCATCGTAGATGGACTCAATCAAACCAGGTCCCAATTCCACACTCAGGGGAATGCCGGTAGAATATACCGGTTCGCCGGGGCCAAGGCCACTTGTTTCTTCGTAGACCTGAATGGACGCACGATCTCCCCGCACTTCGATAATTTCACCAATCAGACGCTTGTCGCTGACGCGTACCACATCAAACATTTTGGCGCCCGTCATATTTTCGGCGACGACAAGCGGGCCGGAAACCTTGACGATCTTACCCACATTTTCCGTATTGGTCAAAGCTAACTACCCTCTTTCCCAAATAAAATATCAGCGCCAATGGCTTTTTCTGCATTTTTCTTGATCTGCATCATCCCCAGACCCAAGGAACCCTGGTTGTTTGGGATGAGCACAACGGCCGGCAGGAGCCTTTTGTTCAGCTCTTTTAGCTGTGGTTGAATCTGTTCCGCCACGGCTTCAGTAATGCAGACAACAGCAACTCTTTCCCGCATAATTTCACCTAAAGCGCGGGCCGCTTCGTCACCGCCGGTAACCGGATATGTGGCGACGCCAAGCGCTTTAAAACCCAAAATAGAGTTTTTATCGCCAACTACCGCTACCTTATACATAGACATCACGTAACCTTTCCTTGATCTCTTCGGTGGGCAGCTGGTTGATTTTACCGACCATGATAATGCGAATCATCTTAATTTCATTTTCCTTGGCCAAAAGGTAACCAATAATCGGCTCCGGGCCAAAAGTCACATATTTTGCTTGTTTCGCATACTTAATCAAATGATCGTCAGCCAACTTTTCGTATCGGGTCAGCGTATCAGTTTTCTGATACGTCTGAACCCCTTCTTCCACCACGTGCGCGTAGGCACTAAACATTAGTCGATCCACCAACACTTCTAGCGGCTCCACCAGTTGCACAAGTTTGTTCATATTAACGTTGCCGTTAGGCAACAACGCCTTTAGCAGAAACTCCTTGGGACGATTGGCGCGACGAACGCGCAAATAGGTTTTAATATTTAACAAATCGACCAGACTGGTGAAATACCCTTTAAGGAACGGGGATTTCTGAGCGTCAACCTCATCTTCAAGCTCTTCATACATAGCACGATCCAAAAGCAGACCCACCAACTGGGGATCAGGCTCCAGACGGAGCAGTTCGGAAAGCTTTTCTGCCGCCTGGCGCATCAGTGAAGGCAGATTGCGGTAATCATCGTCACTGACGGCACGAATCATTTCCGCAATGGGAATATTCCCCACTTCCGACACCAGCAGTTCATCACGCTTTTCTGCCAACTTGTTTGCTTTAATCAGCACTTTAAGATTATGGTAATCGAACTTTTTAGCAAAAAGGTTAATCAATCCAGGCTCCGGGGAGAACTTACGCAATTCCACGTAAATACGGCGCAGTTCGGCATCCAGCATTTTTTCAAACTGGTGGACGCTACCCAGATCAGCCAGATACTCGCCATATTCACTCTCTCCAAGCACATTCAACGCTTCTTCAGCGCTTTTGGCTTCTACCATACGGTCGATTTTGCCGCGATCCAGAAGCCGTGTTTCCATAGCACGGATCCGACCGACGGCATAGGCATATCGGTCATTATTTGGCACGCTCCAAGCCTCCTTTCAAGCCGAACACCGGATGTCCGAAGGGACAGACCAGACGATGCCGGCATTAGCCTCTTCTTCTTTCCGCTCCAGCAACATTAAGATCTTTAGCTGAAAAGGATTGCCGCCACTTCCGGCTCCAACTGGTCGCGCTGTATCCCCAGAATGGAATCAAAGGAGTTATTAGTTTCCACATCTCCGTTGCGCAAAATAAAGCCCCCATACATTTCACTCGTTTCGACGGAGAGAGTCAAATTCCCCTTTTTACCTTGCTGCGTCAGCACTTGATTAACGCGAGTCAAGAATTCCGGTGTAAACCGCGCCCGGTCAGACTGAGAAACGATTACTTCTTCAGTACCGGTTTGCGACGCGGCAAGGAGCATGGAAAAAAGGATTTCTTGATAAGCTTTCTCTTCAAGAAGAGCTAATCGTTTAAGTGCCTGTTTAAGCACATCTTCAATCATACTTCCCTTAGCAGCCAAGATAGCTTTGCGGGCGTCCAGCTCCGCAATGGTCTGTGCACGGCTCCGCCGCTCCCCGGCGTGAACAGCCGCCTGTTCCAGCAGGCTGACTTTCTTGACAGCAGCTTCTCTTTCGCTCCTGGCAAGGATCTCCGAGGATTTTAGACGAGCATCAGCTAAAACATCCGCGGCTTGACTTCCGGCTTCAGCCAAAATCTTTTCCTTGAGCTTGTTGGCTCCTGACATCGGGCAGCCCCCCTTAAAACTGGATGTTGAAGAGAATCATTATTGACATAAGAAGTGCAAACACTGCGTAGGTTTCCACCATAGCCGCATAAATAATACCTTTACCCAGTTCTTCCGGGCGCTTGGCAATTAGCAGAACGCCGCCGGCGGCAGCTTTGCCCTGAGCAATCGCAGAGTAATAACCAACTATGGCGATGGGAAGAGCGGAAAAGAGCACGGCAACGCCTTGAAGAATGGACAGCTCAACAATATTGCCGCCGAGAACGCCTGTACGCTGCAGAATCAAAAAGCCAATCAACAGGCCGTAAATCCCCTGTGTGCCGGGGAGCGCCTGCAGCAAGATAGTGGGACCGAACTTGTCAGGATCTTCAGAGACAACGCCGGCTGCGGTCTGACCAACAATGCCGATACCAATCGCGGAACCGGCACACGCCAGCCCTGTAGCAAGAGCAGAACCAAGGATTGCGGCAACTAAACCGATAGTGAATTCCATGACTTCAATTTCCTCCTTATTGTGCTGGTTTTTGCAAACGCGCTGCGTTTATCTAGAACCAGCGTTTGTGTGATTAAGATGTTTTGCATTAATGGTAACCCAGCGAAGTTAACTGGTTTTGGACCATTCCGGATTGACTTCAAGATGGCGGGTTTTAAGCTGGAAGGGCACAAATCTGCGGCCGCCGCCTTCGTAAAAGCGGCTGTAGAATTCGATATACTGAAGGCGGCTGGAGTGAATGTAGGAACCAAGCGTGTTGATAACCAGGTTGAAAGTGTGGCCGACGATTAAGAGGATCACCATCGGCACAAAAAGGAAGGGGCTTCCCTGCAGCAAGCCGGCCATGGTGTTAATCGCGATGGCGATTACGCCGGTAGCCAGGCCTAGGGCTAAAAGACGGGAGTATGACAGCACATCGCTGAGGTAGCCGGTGATATTGTAAAGCGACAGCACTCCGGAAAGCAACTTTTTAACGATTGTCGGTTGGGTACGGCCCTGTGTCAGCACCAGTCCTGCGGCGCCGATAAGCGACATAGTTTTAGCAACACCCGCCATGCCTGGAGCTATATGCATCAGCAAGCCGATAATTAGAACATACCAGAGCCCCACATCGGCCAAAGCGTCAAACACCCTACCCTGCTTGAGTAGGCGCACAAACTGGATGGCCATGCCGAAGAAGATTTGGAACACGCCTAAGATCAGCGCATACGTCAGCATCGGCATCGGATCTAATAACGGGTTAAATACCAGCGGAGCGCCAAAAAGCTCTAGACCGAACCAACCACCCAGCAACCAGCCAAAGACAATTGTTGAAAAGCCGCCGGCAAACAACACCCATAAAAGCTTGCGCACTGCCTCACCTTTAACTTTTAACAGGCCGAGGCTTGCTAACAGGACGATAGCTACGCCGTAACCGGCGTCTGTCATACACAGGCCAAAGAAGACAAACCAAAACGGCGCCAAAAACGGGGTTGGATCGAGGCCGCGCGGCCCCGGTATGCCGTAAAGCTTGGTGACAAATTCAAACGGAGCGAAAATCGGCTTGTTTTCCAGCATAACCGGAAACAATTCGTTTTCTTCCGGTTCACGAACAAAAACTTCAACCGTTTCGCAAGCTACCGCCAGCTTTTTTCTCAACCCGGCCAAATCCGCCTGGCAAATCCAACCTTCCAGAATAAACGCCTTGCCCGTTCGAGCTAAATTAGAAACAACTTGCTTTTTATCGCGTTCCAATGTCAGATAATCCAGGAAATAATTAAGCTGGTCACGATATTTCAGCTGCTCTGCTGCACCGGCCAACGTAGCCTTGCGCTCGCTTTCCGCCTTGGCTAGCTCTTGCTCAATGCGCTTTAGGTTTTCAGCCGTAGTTCCCTGCAATTGCGGAAAGTTTTGCTTGTTAAAATTGTGCTGCTTTAAGACAGATTGCACGTCATCAGCGCTGGATATGTGATAAAGCACAAACACAAACGATTCACCGCGGTCATTATTTATTTCTTGCAAATAGCAGGCAGGCGCCGCGGCGGCAAGCTCTTCTCCGATCTGCCCCAATTCAGCCGCAGGCAGTGTGCCAAGTTCCGTCCGGACCACCGTTGTCGCCTTAATTTCTTCCAGGGGGACATCCAGCTTCGCCCATGGCGTTAATTGAATCTTTAGGTTTTGCAGGCGTGTTTCATCATTGCGCAAGAGCATCAGCTTTCCATCAATTTTGCGCAGGGCTGCATGTACATTAGTGCTTACTCTGTCCCACTCAGAGGCGTTACTGTTTAACTGCGCTGACTCAACAACCATCTTGCTGTCGTTCAAAGCGGCCAACAAGCTTTTCTTTGCAGGGTAATAGCGATGCAGAAAGTCCAAGGCAAAGCGCAGATCGGCAAGACGCGCTTCAAGTGACTGTAAAGCTTCCCGCTCCTGGTCTTCTTCCACCATTTCCGCCCAGGCTTGGCCTTCCACATCCTTGGCCTGAAGATCACTGACCTCCAAAACGCCAAGTTGCTGCAGGATGGCCAGAACCTTATCCTTTTCAGCCTGGTGGGCAACTAGGTAGAGCTTGTTCATTTTAGCTATGCCCATAGCTTTTCACGATCCTCTCCATAACCATGGTTATTGCCACTTCCTGTTTGCTGCGGGCAGTAGCCACCATTTTTTCAATCTCTCCCGTCGCACGCTGCTGAATCGGAGCAACTAAACCCTGGCCCTCTTGTTCCCCGGCAGCCACGACTTGACGACCTTCTGCCTCTGCCGCAGCCACACACTGCTGGTAAACTCCAGCCGCTTTCAGTTCCGCTTCCTGCACCATTCTGCGCGCATCAATATGTGCACTTCGTTTTACTTCTTCAGCTTGCTCCTCTGCCGACCGAATTTCTCTAATAATTTCCACTAACAAAAGCATTCACCTCCCCCATCCTTATTGGGACACATGTCGGGAACCGGTGGCAGTTACCGGCCAGACTAAGACATAAAACTAGGCCGACCCCCGTGCTACTTCTTGAGAAGTAGCCTGATAGCCTGCCTAAACCCAGCAAACAGCCCAAGTAAAACACCAAACAAGGTAAACAAGGGTAGATTGCCAAATTTTTCACCCAGATACTGGCCTAAAAGAATCCCCGCGAGTAGCGGCACGGCTACAGAAAGAGCCAGATTCACAGCTAAACCAAGACCCGAGTAGTCTTCGGGATTAAACTTTACCACAAAAACTCACTCTTTGCTGCACTGATGATAACTTTTCCAGCAATTTTCCGAGATATTCAGGCAAGATAATCGAGCTCCTGTCTTTTGCAGCGTTTTTGCTGACAGAAAAGGGGCACTCCCTAACTGACCATATTCATATTCGACAGTATTTTTTAAATCCCTTCCTGCTTTTTAATCTTGTTGGCCTAATTTTAAGATTATTTTTTAAATTTTCTGACACGGCGCCATTTTTGAAATTTTCTAATCATTGCTACCGGCTAATTCACAGAATAATCTTCCGGCCTCGTTCCACTTTTAGCGAAATACCATTCGGTGGCGGCAACAATTCGCTCTGCTGCGCGGCCATCGCCGTATGGATTAATGGCGTTAGCCATTTTCGCGTAAGCGAGCTTATCTGTCAGCAAATTTGCGGCCGTTTCCACCAATCGGTCTGCCGCGCTGCCTACCAGAGTTACGGTGCCTGCCGCCACTGCTTCCGGACGTTCTGTAACATCTCGCAACACTAGAACAGGCACCCCCAGGGACGGAGCTTCTTCCTGCACTCCGCCGGAATCAGTAAAAACGAGCGTGCTTTTCTGCATCAGATTATGGAAATCGGCCACATCCAAAGGCTCAATCAAAAGGACTCGCTCCAAGCCAGCAAGATATCTGTTAACAGGCTCCCTCACTGCTGGGTTTCTATGAACAGGGAAAATCATTAGAACATCAGGATTTTCTGTCGCGACACGACGCAAACCGCGGCAAATGGCTTCCAGCGGCGCACCTAGATTCTCCCGTCGATGCACTTCCACCAAAAGTAACCGCTTATGGCTGGGCAAGCTGTTTAATTCAGAACGGGAAAAAACATAATCTGGCCTAACAGTATACCGCAGAGCGTCAATCACAGTGTTGCCGGTAACAAAAAGCTGCTCTGCCGGCACGTTCTCCGCTAACAAATTTTCCTTAGCGCTTGCTGTAGGTGCAAAATGCAGATCTGTCAGTGATCCTGTTAACTTACGATTCAATTCTTCCGGATAGGGTGCGTATTTTTGACCGGTCCGCAAGCCCGCCTCGACGTGGGCCAGCGGGATTTGAGCATAAAAAGCGGCCAGCGCTCCCGCAAAAGTAGTCGTGGTGTCCCCATGCACATAGACTATGTCCGGGCGTACTTGGCTAAAAACCTTTTCCAAACCTCTCAGGGAGCGGGCTGTTATTTCTGTTAATGTCTGCCCGCTTTGCATAATGTTCAGGTCAAAATCAGGAACAATACCAAAAAGAGCCAAAACCTGATCCAGCATTTCTCGATGCTGACCAGTAACACAGACCAGCGGCTCCAATTGATGATGAGCTTTCAGTTCCAAAACAAGGGGCGCCATTTTTATGGCCTCGGGGCGCGTGCCAAACACGACCATAGCCTGTATTTTCTTAGTCATGGGCCACCTCTTTCTCTGAGTCGCTAAAATAACGCACCCTCACTCCGGCTTCTTCCAGCAGTTTGGCCGCCAGTTGATCGTGGTAACTTTTCGTAATCACGACCTCTTTCATCCCAGCGTTAATCATCATTTTGGCACACATTACGCAGGGATGTGTAGTACAGTAGACGGTTGCGCCCTGAATAGACACACCGTAAAGCGCTGCCTGTAAAATCGCATTTTGTTCTGCATGCAGTGCGCGACAAAGTTCGTGGCGCTCACCGGAAGGAACCTTTTTTTCTTCCCTGATACAGCCTATTTCCTGGCAATGGGTCAAACCTTTTGGCGCCCCGTTATAACCGGTGGTTAAAATCCGTTTGTCTTTAATAATGGTTGCTCCCACTTTACGCCGCAGACAAGTGGAGCGACTGGCCACCACCCGGGTTATCTCCATAAAGTAGGCATCCCAGGTTGGGCGCATCTCTTTCACCTCTTTTGGCTTATTGATAAACGGGAAAAGCGGCACAGAGCTTAACCACCCCGGCTGTGACAAACTGTCTGACCGAATCGTCAGCTCTGCCTGCTAACGCTTTCGCAATCAAATCTGCAATAATTTCCATTTCACTTTCCTGCATGCCGCGGGAAGTGACAGCCGCCGTGCCAATGCGGAGCCCACTCGTCACAAAAGGACTCTCCGTATCAAAGGGCACCGCATTTTTATTAGCAGTAATCCCCGCCAAATCCAGAGCTTCTTCCGCCAGTTTGCCAGTAAATCCTTTGTTACGTAAATCCACAAGCAGGAGGTGATTGTCCGTTCCGCCGGAGGCAAGATCAAAGCCATGCGCTTTTAGCCGAGCAGCAAACACTTTTGCATTAGCAACAACTTGGTGAGCATATCGGAAAAACTCCGGCTGCAAAACTTCATTAAAACTGACTGCTTTTGCGGCAATTACATGCATCAGGGGACCGCCCTGCAGGCCGGGGAAAATTGCTTTATCAACCGCAGCAGCATATTCCTTCCGACAGAGAATCAAGCCGCCCCGCGGCCCACGCAGGGTTTTGTGTGTAGTGGAAGTGACAAACTCGGCATAAGGCACCGGAGAGGGATGAACGCCTGCAGCTACAAGACCGGCAATATGCGCCATGTCTACCAGCAAATAGGCACCTACGCTGTCCGCAATCCGACGTAGCGCCGGAAAGTCGATTATGCGCGGATAGGCACTGGCCCCAGCCACAATCATCCGTGGTTTATGCTGCAAAGCCAGTTTCTCCACTTGCTCATAATCGAGATAGCCTGTTTCTCTGGAAACCCCATAAGTAATAAAGTTAAAATATTTTCCGGAAATATTAACGGCTGCTCCATGGGTAAGGTGCCCTCCGTGGGCTAAATTCATCCCTAAAACGGTGTCACCCACCTTCAGAGCCGCAAGGTAGACGGCTAGATTAGCGCTGGCACCGGAATGAGGCTGCACGTTAGCGTGTTCAGCGCCGAAAATTTTTAATGCCCGCTCGCGTGCCAAAATTTCCACCTGATCCACAAACTCACAGCCGCCGTAGTAGCGCTTGCTGGGATATCCTTCGGCATACTTGTTTGTCAGTACTGACCCTTGCGCCTCTAATACTGCACGGCTAACATAATTCTCCGAGGCAATCAGCACTATTTTGCACTGCTGCCTTTTCTGCTCAAGAGCAATAGAACGGGCCACTTCCGGATCAACCAAATTTAGCGTTGTCAATTTCGTACCTCCTTAACGTTCTGTCTCTGTGCGACCCAAATATTTAGCCTCAATTTCCTTTATTTTTTCCACACG
>QLUI01000110.1 GCA_018725345.1 Bacillota bacterium
ACGACCATCAGTATAGGTCCGCACAGTATTCAAATCAATCATTTCTGGTTGCATGAGCGTCTCTCCTTGCTTTGACAAGCGGTTTTAAGACTATCATACAATAATGGAGAGAGTTTTACCAGTACTTTATTTTATGGTATTGAAATTAAATATCAAATTGGAAATTTCTGTTTTCAGGGGATATGAGTTGTATAGCATTCCGCTAAGAAGTCCTCAGCTCTTTAGCTCGCGGGCAGCCTAAATTTATTTTGCTCCTCCTTATCGCATCTGCTCTTGGACTATTCTTACGATTTCGGCAATTTTATCGCCGATAATAGGCAGATTTAGCACCACCACACGCTGCAGAATGGAGATCAAGATGGCAGCCACAACGGTAGCTCCCAAAGCCACACCCAAACCACGAGCCACGCCGCCAAGTAAATTAATCCAAAAAAAACGACGAGGGTTATTTAAGAGCATCATATATTCAGCAATATTAAATTTTTCAAACTCCTGGACCAGCTTAATGACCTGCTGATTTAGCCGGTCCAACATTGCTTCGTTATTTGTTTTTTCATCATTGAGCGGCAGTTTCTCCAATTAGACTACCTCCTCTTTAAGTTTTTTCCGCCAATAATGCCTTTGCTTGGCGAAGTTGAACTTCCACCGCATCCCGGGCTGTGCCGCCCCTAGATTGCCTAGCTGCCACACACGCTTCCGGCGGCAGCAAATTCAGGACATCAACACTAAAGAGAGTAGATGCCGCCCTTAATTCTTCTTCCGTCAAATCCATCAACCGGCGGTCCTCTATCACGCATTTCGCCACCAGGCGCCCCACCACAGCATGCGCCTCCCGAAAAGGCAATCCTTTTCTCACCAAGTAATCAGCTAAATCGGTAGCACTGGCAAAATCACCCGCCACCGCCGCATACATACGCCCTTTATTCGGAACAACTGTACGCAGCATAGCCGCATACAGTGTAAGGCAGATTTTCAAAGTATCCACCGTGTCAAAAAGACCTTCCTTGTCTTCCTGCATATCTTTATTATAAGCAAGCGGCAAACCTTTCAACACAACAAGCATTCCCATCAAGTGCCCAAAAACCCGTCCTGTTTTGCCACGCACCAACTCTGCTACATCCGGATTTTTTTTCTGAGGCATAATGCTGGAACCGGTAGTAAAGGCGTCATCCAATGTGATGAAGCCAAACTCCTGGGAACTCCAGAGAATAATGTCCTCACTCAGCCGACTGAGATGCGTCATTAGGATGGCTGCATTACTTAAATACTCCAGCACAAAATCACGGTCACTTACCGCGTCCATGCTGTTTTCATACAGCCGGGCGAAGCCCAAATCTTGCGCCACCATTTCCCGGTTAATGGGAAAAGTAGTTCCAGCCAACGCTCCGGCACCCAGCGGCATCCAGTCAGCCCGTTTATAACTGTCAAGAAAGCGTTCCCTATCGCGCTGCAGCATCCAAAAGTAAGCCATCAGGTGATGAGCAAATAAAACAGGCTGGGCACGCTGCAAATGGGTATACCCAGGCATCACCACGTCCAAGTTGTTCTCCGCTAGGGCAATCAAGGCCTCCTGCAAATTACTGATCAAGTCAGTCGTTTCCACGATTTCTTTTTTCACATACAGGTGCATATCTAAGGCTACCTGATCATTGCGTGAACGTGCGGTATGCAGCTTGCCACCCAGCGGACCGATTTTTTCAAGCAGGCGATTTTCAACGTGCATATGAATATCTTCGAGCGACGACAGAAACTCCATTTCTCCCCGCTGAATTTCTTCTCTGATTTCCGCCAAGCCCACCAACATTTTTTCCGCTTCACCCGCTTCAATAATTCCGCAGGCAGCAAGCATACGACAGTGAGCCATACTGCCGCAAATATCTTCTGCATACAGGCGTTTGTCAAACGAGATGGAAGCGTTAAACGCTTCCACCAGCGAGTCCGTTTCTTTAGCAAAACGTCCACCCCAAAGCTTCACGTCTTTACCTCCGTCTTACGTTTTTATCGAGCAAACCCTGTACCTTCAGCGGCAGCCCGAACAGGTTGATAAAGCCTGTGGCGTCGCGCTGGTCATAGATTACATCTTCACCAAAGGTAGCCAAATCTTCACGGTAGAGGGAATGTGCTGATTTCCGTCCCGCCACTACGATATTCCCCTTATACAATTTCAAGCGCACCGAACCGGTGACGTTGCGTTGCGTACTGTTAACAAAAGCATCTAGTGCTTCCCTCAGCGGTGTATACCACTGGCCGTAATATACAAGTTCAGCATATTTTACACCGATAATTTCTTTAAAATGCATCGTTTCTCGATCAAGCGTAAGGCATTCCAATTCTTTGTGAGCCGCATAAAGAAGAGTGCCACCCGGTGTTTCATACACACCGCGGGCCTTCATCCCCACCAGGCGGTTCTCCACCATATCTACCCGTCCCACGCCGTGACGGCCGGCAATAGTGTTTAATTCCATCAGCAGTTCCACCGGACCGGTCGTCTTTCCGTTTACGCTGATCGGAATCCCCATAGCAAAAGCTATTTCCACGTATTCGGGTGTATCCGGCGCATCTTCCGGAGCCACCGTCAAGACAAACATTTCTTTTTCCGGTTCGCTGTCCGGATCTTCCAAAATACCACCTTCAAAGCTCAGATGCCAAATATTGCGATCCATACTGTAAGGTTTTGTTTTTGTTACAGGCACAGGAATACCATGTTTTTCTGCGTAGTCAAAAGCATCATCCCGGGAACGGATATCCCATTCCCGCCAAGGTGCAACGATCTTTAAATGGGGGGCGAGTGCCTTCACCGTCAGCTCAAAACGGACCTGGTCATTTCCTTTCCCTGTTGCGCCGTGAGCAACGGCGTCTGCCCCTTCTTTTTCCGCCACCTCTACCAGCCGCTTTGCAATAGCCGGGCGAGCAATGGCCGTGCCAAGAAAATATTTTTCTTCATACAAAGCGCCGGCTTTAAGCAATGGGAAACAAAAATCACGAACAAATTCTTCCCGCGTATCTTCAATATAAAGTTTACTCGCGCCTGACTTTAACGCTTTATCATGTAGTGGAGCCAGTTCCTCCCCCTGACCCACATCTGCAGCCATAGCCACAACCTCACAATTATACTTCTCCTTCAACCACGTAATAGCAATCGACGTATCGAGGCCTCCGGAATACGCCAAAATAATTTTCTTCATACCAATTCCTCCCTTTATGCAAAAAAAGCTAAATTAGCATTGCCATAATGGCTTTCTGGACATGGAGCCTATTTTCTGCCTGCTCGAAGACCAAAGACTGGCTTCCTTCAATCACCTCATCGCTGATCTCCTCACCACGGTGAGCCGGTAGGCAGTGTAACACCATGGCGTTGTCTGCAGCCTTTTTCAAGAGCTGCTTATTAAGCTGATAATGCTGAAACGCTTTAAACCTAAGCTGATATTCCGCTTCCTGACCCATACTCGCCCAAACATCTGTATAAAGAATATCTGCACCTGCCACCGCTTCCAGCGGATCTGTGGTGAGAGTAATGCTAGCTCCGCTGGCGACGGCACTTTCTTTAGCTTTAGCCACAATTGTAGCCTGCATTTCATACCCCTTGGGAGAGGCCACTGCCACATTCAAGCCCATTTTGCTGCAAGCCAACAGGAGGGAGTGGGCCACATTGTTACCGTCACCGAGATAAGCCAGTTTTAAACCTGCCAGTTTACCCTTCTGCTCCAAAATAGTCATCAAATCTGCCATCGCCTGGCAGGGGTGCAGCAAGTCTGTCAAGCCGTTAATCACGGGAATATCAGCGAAGGCCGCCAATTCTTCTGCTTCACTATGTTCAAAGGTGCGAATCATAATCCCATCCAGATAGCGGGACAATACGCGAGCCGTGTCTTTCACAGGTTCTCCGCGACCTATTTGCAGATCTGTAGCGCTTAAAAAAAGCGCGTAGCCACCTAACTGGAACATGCCTACTTCAAAGGATACGCGAGTACGGGTGGATGCTTTCTGAAAAATCATGCCTAAAGTTTTCCCGAGTAACAGGCGATGTTCCAGACCAGCTTTTTTTTCCCGCTTCAATTGTAGCGCAAACCGCAAAATTTCGTACAGTTCTTCTTTACTAAAATCATGAACCGTGAGAAAATCACGGCCGCGCATATTGCTGACCATCGTCTCACTCCTCCCCTTTAACTTTTCTTTCCTGCCTAGATACTGACGCAAAATTAACAAAAAGAGAGATACAATTATTTTTCAATCATGGTGAGCGCTTCTTGCAACACGGAAACCGCAAGATCAATATGTTCTTCCTCAATAATCAGCGGGGGGAGAAAACGCAGTGTTTTTTCTCCGATGCAGTTGATCAGCAGTCCTTGCTCCTGACAAAGCTTTGCCACTTTTGTTCCGTCTCCTTCGATTTCCAAGCCAATAATCAAGCCTAGCCCGCGCACTTCCACAATGCACCGGCAATCCAGCTCACGCAGCTTAGCCATAAAATAATTGCCCAGTTTCGCCACCCGTGCCAGGAATCCTTCTTCCAGCAGAACCTGGAGCACCGCAGTTGCCGCCCCACAAACAACAGGATTGCCACCAAAGGTGGAAGCATGGTCGCCTGGCTGCAAAGTATCTGCCGCCTCACCTTTAGCCCCCAGCAAGCCAATGGGTAAACCTCCGCCCAACGCTTTTGCCAAAGTATAAACATCCGGCAACACGCCATAATGTTCGTATGCAAAAAGTTTACCGGTACGTCCCATACCACACTGAACCTCATCAAACATCAGCAGCAGATTGGCTTCATCACATAAGTTGCGTAAACCCCTTAAAAATTCGCTGCCGGCTGGATAAACGCCGCCTTCGCCTTGAACCGGCTCCACCAGGATGGCACAAGTATTTTCATTTACTAACGCCGCGAACGAATCCAAATTATTGAACTCGCCGTAACGAAAACCGGCAACCAGCGGTTCAAACCCCTTGTGGTATTTGGGTTGAGCGGTAGCCGTGATCGCAGCTAAAGTACGTCCGTGAAAAGAATGGTTTGCGGTAATAATCTCATGCACACCGCTTCCCCGCTTCGCTTTACCGTATTTGCGCGCCAACTTTATTGCAGCCTCATTAGCTTCCGCCCCGCTGTTGCAGAAAAAGACTTTATCGGCGCAGGAATGAGCCACAACCTGTTCCGCCAGACGGATTTGCGGTTCCGAATAGTAGAGGTTGGAGCAATGTATTAGTTGGGCTACCTGCCAAGAGACTTCTTTCACCACCGCCGGGTGGCAATGCCCCAGACTATTGACTGCCAAGCCGCCGACAAAATCCAAGTAACGCTTGTTCAAATCATCCCAGACATATACGCCTTCTCCCCGATTGAGAAACAGTGTGCTCTCTGGCTGGCGGTTATATGTGTTAATAATATAGGCTTTCTCCCGGGCTTTCAGATCCATCTTCTCTCCCCCTTAAACAGTAACCATGGTTCCGATACCGTGGTCTGTAAAAATCTCCAAAAGCAGCGAGTGGGAAATACGGCCATCGACAATATGCGTCCGACTAACTTCGTTTTCCAGAGCCGTCAGACAGGCTTCTACCTTCGGAATCATCCCTTTGCTAATTTTGCCTTCCTCGATCATTTCCAGCGCCTTTGCTTTTGGCAAAGAGGAGATCAGGGAGGACGGATCAGACTGGTCTGCAAAAATCCCCTCCACATCGGTAAGCAGAATCAGCTTTTCTGCACAAAGGGCAGCAGCCAATTCTCCGGCCACATGGTCTGCATTAATATTTAAACTTTCCCCGTCCTCGCCTACCCCCACAGAAGAAATCACCGGGATATAACCTTCTTTGCTCAACGTGTGGATTACGGCGGGATTAACTTTAATGATATCACCCACATACCCGAGATCCACCGGTATCGGACTGCCATTGACCCGCTCCGAAGCACGGCGCCTTGCCACAATCAGATTGGAATCCTTACCGGAAAGACCGACCGCTTTGCCTCCAAACTGATTTATTAGAGTAACAATTCCTTTGTTTACCTTGCCCATCAGCACCATCTCCACAACTTCCATAGTCTCAGCGTCAGTCACCCGCAACCCGTTGGCAAACACAGCTTCTTTCCCTAAACGATTCATTAATTGCGTCACTTCGGCGCCCCCGCCGTGAACCAAAATAGGGTTTATGCCAATAAATTTCAGCAAAATAACATCCATTATCACCGACTTTTTCAGCTCATCAGAGACCATGGCCTGTCCGCCATACTTAATTACAAAGGTTTTATCCGCAAACGTGCGCAAGTAGGGCAACGATTCAATCAATACTTCCGCCTTGCCAATTAACTTGCTAATTTCCATTTTTGACACCTTGTTCTCCTCCTTATGCGTCACCGCGGGCAGGTACTGTCCCGTTGCTTCCCGGTCGCTCATTTTTA
>QLUI01000111.1 GCA_018725345.1 Bacillota bacterium
CCTCCAGCGCCGATGGTACTTGGGACGTAGGTCCCTGGGAGAGTAGGTCTCCGCCAGACTAATTTTTAACCCCCGGATCTGAGGATGTTTTGAGCCCTTGGGTTCGGCTGTTTTCCTCGATAGCTCAATGGTAGAGCAACCGGCTGTTAACCGGTAGGTTGTAGGTTCGAATCCTACTCGGGGAGCCAAACAAAGCCTTGCACATTAGTGCAAGGCTTTGTTTGGTTATTGGTCAAAAGTTATCGCATTTTCTGTTACTCTAATCCTCTCACGCGAAAGGGTGAAAGCTTAGCAAAGCTAATCGTTGCGGCTCATAGCGCAAAGGGAAGATTAGCCGGTTTGCTATGTCTTTCGTATTCTTCGATTAGTTGCGTAATGATTTTTTTGACTGGGCTGATTTCTTTAGCGCGATGGAAGAACTCGCCCGAAAAGACAAGACCGTTTTCAACATCTCCGTCAACCGCTTTTTCAAGAGCTTCCAGGATGCAGAAACTGTGAGAACAATGTTTTAGGCAAGAGTTACACTTTTGCACGCCCAGATGTTTTCCCGCTGCCAAACGCTCAGTTAAAGCATTGCGAATGGCCCGTCCCGGAAGGCCAACCGGACTATTAATCAGTACTGAGTCTTCAGGGGCGCTTTTTAAATAAAGCTCTTTAAATTTAGGGCTGGCTTCACATTCATTGCTGGTCACAAAACGAGTGGCCATCTGCACGCCATCTGCTCCTGCTTTCAGTGCGCGGGCAATATCGTGGCCGTTCATAATGCCGCCGGCGGCAATGACCGGGATACGGACGGTGCCGACAATTTCTTTTAAAAGGTCATAAACAGACCTGTCGGTCCCTAAGTGCCCACCAGCCTCTTTCCCTTCGGCGATCACCGCAGCAGCTCCCATTTTTTCCGCCAGCTTTGCTACCCTAGCAGAGGATACCATGGAGAGAATAGGGATGTTCATTTCCTTTCCCCAGGTAAAAATATCACGTGAAAAACCGGCACCGGAAACGATGAAATCTACCTTTTCTTTCATCGCTACTTTAACCAGTTGAGCAAACTGGGCTGCAGCAAAAAGTACGTTCACGCCAATTATTCCTGCCGTTAAACGGCGGGCTTTCCTGATTTCTTCCTGGAGTGCCTGTATAGTAAACCCTGTGCCGGCAATCGTGCCTATGCCGCCTTCACTTGCTACTGCCGCAGCCAGTGTGGCTGTGGAAACTCGCACAGCCATGCCACCCTGAACAATGGGGAGTTTTGCTTTTATATTTTCAATGGTTAGCTGAGGCAACAAACGAATCACAATCCTCTCGATATTAGTTAATCGTCTCTTAGGCAGTTAATAAAAATTATACACTATAGAAATGAAAAGTGAAACAGAAAATGGCCTTTTTCTGTATTTGATTGTCAGGAAAAGCAAAGGAGTAATAACCGAAATCACATTATCTGGGGGTTTGATTTTTACTGCACCTGTTGTAAGATAGAGACGTGGCTGTTACGGCGGAAGGTGAGAATAAATTAGTGATTGACAGGGTGAAAAATTTCAGACTATAATAATTGTGCGTATTATAAAGTTAGCGGCAAAGTGATGCGTCTTACTTAATGCAAGAAGCTTTACAAAAAAGAAAATGGAGGGGAAAAGATGAAAAGAAAGTTAAGCCTCGTTTTAGTGTTTACCATGGTGTTCTCATTAGCCTTGACTGGTTGCGGTGGCATCCAGCCAGCGGCACCGGCTGCGCCTACCGCGCTGGAAGAGATCAAAATTGGTTCTGTGTTTCCTGTTACCGGTGCTATTGCTACCTTCGGACAGTCTTCGTTAAATGGCACCCAGCTAGCTTTTGATGAAATCAACGCCGCCGGCGGTGTACTGGGCGGCAGAAAGCTTGTTCTTATTAATGAGGATAACCAGAGCAGAACAGAGGAAACTGCAACAGCTTTCCAGAAGCTGATTACTCAGGATGAAGTTTCGGCCATTTTGGGTTCTGTGGCCAGCAGCCATTCTTTGGCTGGCGCACCAATTGCCCAAGCTGCAGGGATTCCTATGCTTTCCCCCGCATCTACCAATCCCCGAGTAACCGAAGTAGGCGATTTTATTTTCCGGGCATGTTTTATTGACCCTTTCCAGGGACAAGTAATGGCAAAATTTGCTTTAGAAACTTTGGGAGTTACGACAGCCGCTATGCTTGTCGAGCAGGATAGTGACTATTCCAAGGGCTTGGCTAGTTATTTTAGAAAAGCTTTCGAAGCCGGCGGCGGCACAATTGTTGCTGAGGAAGGTTACAAAAGCACAGATACTGACTTTTCAGCCATTTTGACACGTGTGAAGGCAGCTAACCCCGCCGTTGTTTTTGTACCGGCTTACTACGGTACCGTTGGCCCCATCTTGCGCCAGGCTCAAGCTGCTGAAATTGATGCAGTATTTTTGGGCGGTGACGGTTGGGATTCCGATAAACTGTTTGAACTAGCCGGCGATGCTGCAAATGGCGGTTTCTTCTCTAACCATTACTCCCCAGATGCCGGTACGCCTGAAGTTGTAGCATTCCTTGCTGCTTACCAGGCTAGATTCAATGCAGTGCCAGATGCTCTTGCTGCGTTAGCCTACGATGCCGCTCATATGTTAGCACAAGCCATCAATGAAGCCGGCTCTGTTGAAGGCGTTGCCATCCGTGACGCACTGGCAGCCATTAGCTTTACCGGTGTAAGCGGGAGCGTGGTTTTTGATGAAAATCGTAATCCGGTTAAGAGTGCCGTTATTATTGAAATTAGAGACGGCAAGCAAGTTTACAAGGCTACAGTAAATCCGTAGGACTTTATGGGTGCTCAAATAGGGGGGGCGCGGAAGCGCACCCCCTATTTTAAGGCTCATTAACCAAGGAGTGAATAGTTTTGACCATAAGCCAACAGATTTTGCAGCAACTTGTTAATGGTATCTCCTTAGGCAGCGTATACGCGCTGATGGCGCTTGGATATACCATGGTTTATGGCATTATCAAGCTTATTAACTTTGCCCACGGCGAAGTTTTTATGATCGGTGCCTTTGTCGGCTTTTTCTCTATTACTAAACTAGGCATGGGTTTTTTTCCAGCCATGTTTACAGCCATGATTTTTTGCGCCATTCTCGGTATATTGATGGAGCGTTTGGCGTATAGGCCATTACGCAACGCGCATCGGATGGCTGCTTTGATGACGGCGGTTGGTTTGTCAATGCTTTTTCAAAATCTGGCGCTGGCACACAGTTGGATCGGGGCCTCGGCAAAAGGTTTTCCTCAGGTATTTCCTTTGCAAAGATTTCAGTTAATGGAAAACGTGAACATTTCTTCCGATCGAATTTTAACTTTGGTTATTGCAATTTTTCTGATGATTGCCTTACAGTTTATTGTTCATAAAACCATAATGGGGAAAGCGATGCGGGCCGTCTCCTTCGACAAAGACGCGGCTCGTTTAATGGGTATAAATGTGGATAAGACAATTTCGTTCACATTTGCTTTGGGTTCAAGTCTTGCTGCCGCGGCCGGCGTGCTTTTTGCTCTAAACTATGGGATTGTTGTCTACCAGATGGGGCTTCTCCCCGGCCTTAAAGCCTTTGTCGCGGCTGTTTTAGGCGGGATCGGTATTATCCCAGGCGCAATGGTAGGCGGTCTGTTGCTGGGGATAACAGAATCCGCCGTCAGTGCCGCCGGAGGTTCTATGTTTCGCGACGCGGTAGCTTTTGCGGCGCTAATTATCATGCTGTTAGTTAAGCCAACCGGACTCTTTGGCAAAAATGTCAGGGAGAAGGTGTAATCGATGAATAAGCGTTTTAGTGCCATTTTGCAATTTATGTTGTTTCTGGCTATGGGTTATGCCGTCCAGATGGCGATGGATGCAGGCATGATTAATCGCTATTATTCTCACGTCATGACGGTCATGGCTATTTTTGTGGTCGGCGCCGTCAGTTTGAATCTGATTAATGGTATTTGTGGCCAGTTCTCTTTGGGGCATGCCGGTTTTATGGCGGTGGGCGCATATACCTCAGCCATCATTACGAAAAACCCTGACTTGATTCTTCCGGCGATGTTCACCGGAAATGTACGTTTTGTTTTAGCTACCTTGTTGGGTGGGATGATGGCGGCTTTTGTCGGCTTCTTGGTTGGCTTGCCATCCCTGCGCTTACGAGGTGATTATTTGGCAATTGTTACACTCGGCTTCGGTGAGATTATCCGCATTCTTCTTCTGAATTGGGATTTTGTCGGTGGAGCAAGCGGTTACTTCGGCCTTGTCAGGCATACCAATTTTTTTGCTGCTTTTCTGCTCTCGCTTATTACGATTACCATTATTCGTAACTTTATCGATTCGTCTCATGGCAGAGCCTGCATTTCCATCAGGGAGGATGAAATTGCGGCGGAAACCATGGGGGTCCCTACCACCCGCTATAAGGTCATTGCTTTTGTGATTGCCTCCTTTTTTGCCGGCACAGCCGGTTCCATGATGGCTCATTTGACGCAGATGGTCACACCTGCCTCCTTTACCTTTATTCTTTCTATTGAATTATTGCTGATGGTGGTGCTTGGTGGGTTGGGAAGTATAACCGGCTCCATTGGCGCCGCTATTTTCCTGACCTATGCGGCAGAAGCTCTTCGTGCCTTCAGGGCTTACCGCATGATTCTCTATTCTTTGCTGCTGATTTTTATTATGCTTTTCCGCCCAAAAGGGCTGTTGGGCACCCAGGAGCTGTCTTACGGATTGTTGAAGGAGAGTTTTAAATTACGTGCACGCTGGCAGAGAAAAAAGAAAGATGGCATCACGGCATCTGCCGAATAGGAGGCGCTAAAATGGCTGTGCTAGAAACTACAGATCTGACTATCCGTTTCGGCGGTCTGACAGCAGTCAGCAAGTTTAATATTTCGCTGGAAGAGGGGGAGCTGGTGGGCTTGATTGGCCCAAATGGCGCCGGTAAAACTACGGCGTTTAACATGCTTACCGGCGTTTACCAGCCCAGTGAAGGGGCAATTACATTTTGCGATGCGGCGCTTTGTTCGGCAGTAAAAGCATTGCAGCCATTTCAAATAACCAGAAGAGGTATAGCGCGCACCTTCCAGAATATTCGTTTGTTTAAGGAGCTGTCAGTTCTGGATAATGTGAAAATTGCTTATCATCAGAATGTGAAATATGGTCTTTTGTCGGCTTTCCTTCATACTGCACGCTATCAGGCTGAAGAAGTAGAAATTGAAGAAAAAGCGCTTGAATTGTTAAAAATTTTCGCTTTGGATACAAAGAAGGCTGAGAAGGCAAAAAACTTGCCTTACGGAGAACAGCGGCGCTTAGAAGTAGCTCGTGCGCTGGCTACCAATCCCAAACTACTTTTACTGGACGAGCCTGCCGCCGGGATGAATCCTCAGGAAACACAACAGTTGATGGATTTAATCAACTTTATTCGCAAACAGTTTTCCCTGACTATTTTATTGATTGAGCATGATATGGCGCTGGTAATGGGTGTGTGTGAACGGATTTATGTGTTGGACTACGGAAAGGTTATTGCCCATGGTACACCGGCAGAAATTCGTCGCAATCCCAAAGTTATTGAGGCCTACCTCGGGGAGGAGTCGGCCAGTGCTTAAAGTTGAGAATCTCCACGTTTATTATGATGCGATTCATGCTATTAAAGGAGTTTCGCTTGATGTCTCTCAAGGCGAGATTGTGACGCTAATCGGCGCTAATGGTGCGGGAAAGACTACGATCTTGCGGACCATTTCCGGGCTGGAAAAGGCCAGGGAGGGGAAAATTGAGTATCTTGGCAAGGATATAACCTCCCAACAAGCACATGATATTGTTAAAATCGGCATTTCACAAGTCCCTGAGGGGCGCCGGGTTTTTACAAATATGTCTGTCACGGAAAACCTGGAGTTGGGAGCGTATCTTTCGAAAGATAGAAAAGCGAAATCAGACAGTCTCAAGCGAGTATTTGAGCATTTCCCGCGGCTTTATGAACGGCGCATACAGATTGCCGGTACTCTTTCCGGCGGCGAGCAACAAATGTTGGCTATGGGGCGCGCGCTGATGTCTAAGCCGAAGCTGATGATGTTGGACGAGCCCTCCATGGGGTTGGCGCCAATCTTGGTTCGGCAAATCTTCTCTATCATTAAAGAAATCCATAAAGAAGGAACGACTATTTTGCTGATTGAACAGAATGCCAATATGGCACTTTCCATTGCCCACAGGGGGTACGTTTTGGAAACCGGCAAAATTGTGATGCAGGGTTCAGTGCATGAACTGATGGCAAGTGAAGAGATTAAAAATGCTTATCTAGGTGGGGAAGCTGCTCATAGTTAGCTTTAAGTGAAAACTGTGGCGGCCGCTGGGTTTGGCGGTCGTTTTAGTCTAAAGA
>QLUI01000112.1 GCA_018725345.1 Bacillota bacterium
AGGATCGTAGCTTCCCTGTAGGAGATAATTTCCTATGCGATGAAAAAAACAAACCGGAGCAGCCTCCGGTTTATTTCAATTATTAGGTCGCCACTCTAAACGGCTTGGGTGGCCAGATAGACACTTACTTGCTTTTTATCGCGGCCTTTGCGCTCAAAAGAAACTACGCCGTCAACCAAGGCATACAGGGTATCGTCTTTGCCGCGGCCGACGTTATTGCCGGGGTGAATTTTTGTACCCCGTTGACGCACAAGTATACTGCCGGCAGAGACAGGCTGTCCGTCTGCTCTTTTCACACCTAAATATTTAGGGTTGCTGTCACGACCGTTGCGGGAGCTTCCCACGCCTTTTTTATGAGCGAACAACTGTAGATTCATCAGCATCATGAGAGTTCACCTCCTATTCTTCCTCTATCACTTTCAGAAAACCAGGGTAAGCCCGGTTAATTTCATCTAGACCGACCAACATGCTTTCGGCAAGCAATGCTGCCTTCTCATGCAACTCCGGCTGAAGCCCGGCTGGTATTCGCAGAAAAAAATAACCGTCATGTGCTTCTGCTGCCACAGGCAACCGTAACAGGCGCCGCAGACTGAAAAAGTAGGTCTGCACCAGCACCGAAACGGCAGAGCAGATCAGATCTTCCCCCTTAGGCGCGCTGCCGGCATGGCCACTGACAGTAAGCTCTGAGACGCAGCCCGCCTCGCGCATTACGCGGACGCGAATCATTTTGAGTTATACCTCGATCTTTTCAATCAGAACACGTGTAAACGGCTGGCGATGACCCTGCTTACGGCGATAGTTCTTCTTCGCTTTGAACTTAAAAACGATAATTTTTTTCGCTTTACCGTGGTCAAGCACCTTCCCCCGAACGAGCACACCGCTTAGATAGGGTTGCCCCACTACGAGGCGAGTTTCTTTTTTTACAGCCAATACACGTTCAAAGCCGACTTCCGTGCCAACCTCTGCAGCCAACATTTCCACATCGAGGATAGAACCTTCCTCAACGCGGTATTGTTTGCCGCCGGTTTCAATAATTGCGTACATGAAAATTTTCACCTTCCTGTCAAGACTCGCCGGCAAGAGGTACCTTATGGTTTAAAACCTGCTGCCGAGCGGTTACCATCAGTCACTACAGTATTCTAGCACAAGGATAAAAGCTTTGTCAATCAGACAATCTTTGCACGGGCCTTGGTGCGAGCCACTTCCGTGATTTGCACCGTAACTTTTTCGCCCACATAAGCTCCTCCGGCCTGCACATCAATCACAAGACCACTGATTCGGCCTATGCCGTCGTATGGGTTGTTAACATGGGGCTCTTCCACTTTAATTTCGTAATGCCCACCCACTTCCACCGGGAATGCCGCCGCTTGCACATCAGCAAGCTTGCCTGTGGCAAGGATACGGTATTTTTCCACGTGGATTGTCTCACTGCCACGGATAAAGATGGATTTGCCCGTTTCTTCTTCCAGCTTGCGCAAACAAGAACCCCCGGGACCAATCAGCAGCCCTGCCACGCTTTGATGCGCCTCTACCAACACAGCTTCAGCGTCAAGACCCGCTAAAAAATCTTTAAGCTGCCGCTCCGTCCGCGCACTAACGACATCAGCCGTGAGAACTTTTCCGCGGCCTCCGCAATAAAAACATGTCTGTTGCAGTACTGCATCCAGCCCTTGCCATGCTTTCTTGCGAGTTATTTCAACCAACCCCAGGGCTGTTAACCCCAAAATATGTGATTTTGTTCTGTCTTCCTTTGCTTTTTCCGTCAACACTTCCAATACCTGTTTGCGGTGCTCCGCGCTCTCCATATCGATAAAATCTATAATAATAATGCCACCGATATCACGAAGCCTCACCTGACGGATAATTTCTACTGCCGCTTCCTTGTTAGTTTTCAGCACTGTATCTGCCAGATTGGTTTTACCAATATATTTTCCCGTATTCACATCAATTACTGTCAGCGCCTCCGTATAATCAAACACCAAATAACCGCCACAATTAAGCCAGACAGTACGTGAAAGGGCTTTTTCAATTTCCGCCTCTACCCCATAAGCGTCAAAGATAGGCAGTTCCCCATTATAATGTTTTACCCGTCCTTTGAGTTCAGGTCCCAATATATCCAGCGCTTCCAAGATTTTATCGTATTCAAAGCGTTTGTCCACTAGTAATTCTTTAATCTGCTCCGTAAATAAATCCCTGATGATCCGATAAACCAAATCCAAATCCTGATAGACCAGGCCAGGAGCCGACTGTCGGTCATAACGTGCCTGAATTCGCTCCCAGAGAGAAACCAAAAAACTGAGATCCTGCCGGAATGCTTCTAAGTCCTGTTTTTCCGCCACCGTGCGCACTATCAATCCCATTCCGGAAGGGCGCAATTCAGAAGCAATTTGGCGCAGACGATCCCGCTCCTCCGGTTCTTCTATCCGCCGTGAAACGCCGGCATATTCGGCGGTGGGCATCAGCACTAAATGCCTTCCCGGAAAGGTAATTTGTCTGGTAAGGCGGGCGCCTTTACTGCCAAAAGGTTCCTTAATAACCTGAACCATCAATTCATTACCGGGGCGCAGCAACTGTTCAATCTTCTTTTTCGGGTGTTGCCTGCCATTGCTTTCATCAGGCAACAAAGCATCGTCGACATACAAAAAAGCGTTTCTTTCCAGGCCGATATCCACAAAAGCCGCCTGCATGCCTGGCAGGACATTGGAAACCACGCCTTTATAAATATTCCCAACCACTCGCTGATGCATAGGCCGTTCAAAATAAATCTCTACCGGCTTGCCTTCTTCCAGCACTGCCACGCGGGTTTGCTTGTTATCACAATTGATAACAATTTTCTTCTGCATTTTCTGACACCTCTTTACTAGTTGAGAAGAACAGCCATTGGCTCCTGAAAACAACGCCCCGAAGCAACATACAGCTCTGTCCTGTGCACCCTGCCTTCAACGGCTGGCAGGCGCAAAAGCTTCAGAACTTCCCCGGGCCTAACGACACCCTCTCCCCCTGAGGCTAAGAGCATACGCAGGCACGATTCCTTCTCGTCCGCTTCTAATCTATAAATCAGTGGCCGTATATCCACGGTTTTTAACCTATTTTTCCTTTCCCGCTGCACAGGGAGAGCTACTGCTGATAACAATCCTTGCACAGCTTCCTGCAAGTGCCGACTTTCATCGGCTTGAAGCGGTAGTTCCCATTGCGCGGCACAGACAAGTGACATTAATGCAGGGGTGGCTTCCGGAATCTGACGCCAGTCAACCATCTTCAGGCCATGGGGCAAAGTTTCGGCCAGCCGTTCAAAAGCTGCTCCGTCCAGCTGTTTGTCAAATAGAATGTCCAGATACTCGCCTTCACTCGTAACACCTACTGCCAACGCTGAAGCAAATGAAATTTTAGGATGCCGATTAAAACCTGCACTGTATGCTACCGGCAGAGCAGCCCGGCGAATGGCGCGTTGCCAAACACGCATCAAATCCAAATGTGAAAGGAAACGCATTGGACTTTCTTTGGCAAACTTAATCCAGACGCGCATCATGACAGACTCCTTTGCCATCTTTATCATCTTTACCTTCCAGCAGCAGGCTCATTCCGCAACCGAGGCAGTTCTCCCTGCAATCTTGGGAAACCTTGGCGGCCAAAGCCAATTCGTATTCCTTTGTTAAATAAGCCTTAGTTACCCCGGAATCCAAGTGATCCCAAGGTAATGGCTCGTCCAAGCCATATTGCCTAGCTGCCAATTCCGCCAAATCCAGACCATTGTCTCTAAAAGCTTGCTGCCAATTCTCAAAAGAAAAATGTTCATCCCAGCCGTCCAGTTTACAGCCAAGTTCAGCGGCACTGGCAATCACAGCGCATAATTCCCGCCCGCCACGCGCTAGGGCAGCCTCCAGCAAACTAGGCTCGACTCCGTGCCATTTATATTGTGCTCCTGTGGCACGTAAACTTTGGCGCAAAACATTATGCCTGCGCAAAACTTCATCCCGCGGGATTAACCCTGCCCATTGAAAGGGCGTATGAGCTTTCGGAACAAAGACTGATACGGAAACAGTTACCCGCGGTTTACCACGGCAGCCCGCCTGTTTATAGGCAGCCATCACCTTGCGAACCAAAGCAGTAATTCCTTCCACGTCTTCATCTGTTTCGGTCGGCAGACCAATCATGAAATACAACTTGATTCCGGTCCAACCGGCGGCAAACGCATCTGTCGCCGCGCCAATCATGTCAGCTTCTGAAATATTTTTATTGATTACATCACGCAAGCGCTGGGTGCCAGCCTCAGGAGCAAAAGTAAGCCCGCTTTTGCGGACCTGCTTGACTTGTTCTGCCAGTTGACCGGAGAAAGAATCCAGACGCAGGGAGGGCAAAGAGAGGGCGACTCCTTCTTTGGCTAGTTCAATGCCCAACTCCGTCACAAGTTGCAAAATGGCGCTGTAATCCCCGCTGCTTAACGAGCTAAGAGCCAATTCATCGTACCCGCTTGTCCTAACCAATTCTTTAGCCAACTCTTTTAGTTTAGCCGGTGTCCGCTCCCGCAACGGACGGTAAATAATACCGGCCTGGCAGAAACGGCACCCTCTCGTACAACCACGAAACAACTCCAGCACTAAGCGGTCATGAACAATGCTACCATAGGGAACTACAAATTTTTCTGGATAAGCTGCCGCATCCAAATCTACGACTACGGCACGCTGAACCTGCCTGGGAAGATTGGCGTGAAGCGGCCGCGTACCAAGAAAACAACCATTCATATCAAAATCAGGCATGTAAAGTGACGGTACATAAACTCCGTCTATCTGGGACAAGGAGAGTAACTTTTCCGCCCGCGATAACTGTTTGTTCTGCTCTAAAAAAAATAAAACTTGCGGCAGAGTTTCTTCCGCATCGCCAAGCATAAAAAAATCAAAGAAATGGGCCAAAGGCTCCGGGTTAAACGCTCCAGGGCCTCCTCCAACCACCAGAGGTTCCTCCTCACCGCGTGACTGAGCTAAGATAGAAACTCCACCAAGCTGAAGCATCTGCAAAATTGTGGCGTAAGAAAGTTCATACTGCAAGGTGAAACCCAAAAGATCAAAGGCGGCTAAAGGTGTTACAGTTTCAAGCGAACATAGCGGAAATGCTTCATCCCGCAAAATTGCCTCCAGGTCGGTATCCGGCATAAACACGCGCTCAGCCGCCCACTGCTCAGTGTTATTGATCAGAGAATAGAGAATTTTTAAGCCCAAGTGAGACATCCCAATTTCATACAAATCAGGGAAGGCGAGCGCCACTTTGACTAAGCAGCGGGAAAGATCCTTGACGACCGCATTCACTTCATTGCCTAAATAGCGCGTCGGCTTTTGCACCCGGGGCAGAATTATGTCCCAGAACTTCACTTTGTAATCGACCATGAGGCGCCTCCGTATGTTGAGATTTTCTACTAGTTTACCACAATGACCCAGCTAACATTACTTCGCTTTCGACTTGCTAAATCCTCCATGGCAAAATATATTTAAACGCAAGACTTCCGCCGACTAGCGTGGTAGGACGCTTTTCACAACCGCACCAATCCCTTTTTGCATAATTGTGTCGAGCACATCGCTCTCCATTGCCTCACCTAAAACTCTGCCTTCACGACTAACTACAACCACCCGGTGATATTTTTTCATGGCAAACTGCCGCAACAAGTCTTTTATCAGAGCATCCTCTAGCGCCATCAATGTAGTTAGTGGCATGATCCCCTGTTCATAAAACACTTTTTTCTTCCGAGAGAGTCCGCGAATAAATGCGTATAGCGCCACAGTCCGTTCTTTCTCTGCCCCGTAATAAAGAAAACAGGCGGCGGCAAACAAAGTAATATGGAAATGTCCCAGATAATACAAATAGAGTCCCAAAGCAAAAAGCAGCAACGAAATGAGCTGACTGACACGTACAGCCAGCTCCGTAGCCTGTTGGAAACCCAGTGTGCCCGCTAGACGTGCACGCAAAATTCTGCCGCCATCTAAGGGAAGAGCCGGCAAAAGGTTAAAAAAGCCTAACACCAGATTACAGCGGATAAAAAACAGAAATGTTTCGTTATGTTGCCAGGAAGGCAGATTGCCATAGATCACAATTGACACTGCCACCAAAAAAAAATTAAAGAGCGGCCCAGCTAATGAGACGTTGCTTTCCACCTGTGGATCCAGCCCATTTTGAGCACCCTTAAACAAGGAAAAAAGAATTATGAATGACTGATTTTTTCAATGATCATCCGGGGAATCATAGGGATTTACTCGAAGAAGATCAAAGAGTTGTTGAGCCCGACCATTCTGCTGCATTTGCTCAGTGGATATG
>QLUI01000113.1 GCA_018725345.1 Bacillota bacterium
AATTTCTTGTTGAACAGCGTAGCGAGCCGCATTAAAAGTAAAGCCGCGAGCTTGCAACTTTCTCAGCGCCTTATGAGGACAAGATATGCCATTTCCTTTAAGTATTCGCACAAAATGCAGCGCTTTTTCCTGTTCCCGCTCCGGCGGGTAGAGATCACAGAGCACCAGCCAAGCCAAAGACCGTTCTATCCCGGCAGCGCAAAGCTTTGCCTGAAAATACAACTGTCCGCGCGGTTTTTCTTCCAGTCGCACAGCAAGATAATTTTCGCTGAATTCACGATCATTAAGATAACCTGCCTCTAGCATTTCTGCTATTACCTGATCGATTAAAGACTGAATTACACCTTTCTTTTGGAGCAAAGTGATTACTTGTTGAGAGGTGCGGGGGCGGACTGCCAGCATTTTATAGACCATGCTCCGCACCTGCTTTAAAGTCAAGATACTGCTCATGCTGGCGACGGTTCTGCGGAGATGTTAGTTATGGGCAAGCCATGTGCTTCACGAATTTTACGGTCTATGGTAGAGGCAATTTTCTTATTTTCTTTCAGAAACATGCGCGCGTTTTCCCGTCCTTGACCCATTCTCTCATCACCAAAGGAAAACCAGGCGCCGCTTTTTTGAACAAGCTCCATCTCGCAGCCTAGATCTAGCAATGTGCCTTCACTAGAAATTCCCTCGCCATAAATAATATCAAAATCTGCTTGCTTAAACGGCGGTGCTACTTTATTTTTTACTACTTTAACACGGGTACGGTTTCCCACAGCTTCACTGCCTTGCTTAATCGTCTCTATCCTGCGCACATCAATGCGGACAGTAGCGTAAAACTTCAAGGCTCGGCCGCCAGGAGTCACCTCCGGACTACCAAACATGACTCCTACTTTTTCGCGAATCTGGTTAATAAAGATAGCCGTCGTATTTGATTTGCAAATCGCCCCGGAAAGTTTACGCAAAGCCTGAGACATCAGCCGTGCCTGTAAACCCACATGAGAATCGCCCATCTCCCCCTCAAGCTCTGCTTTAGGGACCAATGCTGCCACAGAATCAATTACAAGCACATCTATAGCGCTGCTTCGCACCAGTGATTCTGCAATCTCGAGCGCCTGTTCCCCAGTATCTGGCTGAGACACCAAAAGTTCATCAATATTTACGCCAAGCTTTTTAGCGTAGAGCGGATCGAGTGCATGTTCTGCATCAACGAATGCGGCAAAACCGCCAGTTTTCTGTGCCTCAGCAATGGCATGTAGCGCCACCGTAGTCTTCCCAGATGATTCTGGACCATAAATTTCAATGACCCGACCGCGAGGGAAACCACCCACCCCCAAAGCAATGTCTAAAGCAAGCGAACCGCTGGGAATTACAGACAAGTTCATCCGCTCAGCAGAGTCACCTAGTTTCATCACCGAACCCTTTCCGAATTGCTTTTCAATCTGCAACAAGGCCATTTCCAGAGCCTTCTTCTTCTCCAACAAGACAGACACCTCCCCACCAAACATTTGTTCCCTTTTGTAATTTCGACCTGAAATCAATAATTCCTGCAGGTTTCTGAAAAAAGTTTTTATCTTGGTTTTTCTTTTGGGTTAAGGCCCCACCTCTAAGCGAAGCGTAGGTGGGAATTTTTAATCAGGTGGAGTAGACTCTCCACCTGATTCCCCGATGTTTCAGCAAAGCTTAAACGAGTTCACTTTCAATAAATACAGGCGTAGCATATTTAACGCTGCCATTGCAGCTCGCTCCTTTATAGTCTCCCTGTTGCCAATAAAATTAAACTTACTGCAAAAAATACCTTCAGCAGTAGCTATAGCCATAAAGACTAACCCCACAGGTTTTTCAGCAGTTCCACCAGTCGGGCCGGCCACACCAGTAATGGCTACTGCTAAATCGCTGTGACTACGTATTCGCAGATTCTCCGCCATTGATCGTGCAACCTCCTCTGAGACAGCCCCATGTTTTTCGATTAACTCGGACGGTACCCCTAAAAGTTCTGTTTTTGAACGGTTGCTGTAGACCACCTGTCCCTGTAGGAAATAGGTTGAACTGCCTGAAACATTAGTTAACAAGTGTGCTAACAGTCCGCCCGTACAAGATTCAGCCACAGCAATAGTCATATTTCTCTTGACCAGCAGACTGGCTAGCTTATCCGCCATGGTTTCCTCATCGCGAGCAAATACTACTTCGCCTAAGCGCTTCAATACACTCAATTCTGTCGTATCCAAAAGATTTAGTGCCTCTCCTCTAGTGACTGCTTTTGCCGTTAAACGCAGATGAACTTCAGCATGTTTTGCTAATGGAGCAATAGTAGGGTTGGTCTGATTAGCAAGCAAATCTGCTATACGTTCTTCCATGGCAGACTCTCCTATTCCTGTTATCTTCAAGACACGGGAAAGTATCACACCGTTTTTTTTCGGCAGCAGCTGTAAAACCTGATCTGTAAACATGGGCATCAGTTCACGGGGCGGTCCAGGCAGTAAAACCACAATTTTCCCACCGTGCTCAAGCCAAATTCCCGGAGCTGTACCATGGTTATTGATTAATAGTCTTGCTCCGCTCGGGATTAACGCCTGCTTATAGTTATTGTCTGTCATTTTTCGTTCCAACCTAGCGAAGATCTCTTCCAACTCTTTCTCCCATGCCTCATCCTTTTCTAATGTCAAGCCCAATACGTCTGCCACCGTCTCCTTAGTAAGATCATCCATGGTAGGGCCAAGTCCTCCGGAAAATATTATCAAGTCTGCACGGTTCAGAGCTATGCTAAAAGTTTCTGCCACGCGTTGAGGATTATCTCCCACCACCGTATGCCAATAGACATCAATTCCCCTTTCAGCTAATTTCTCTGAAAGGTAACGTGCGTTAGTGTTAGTAATTTGACCAAGCAAAAGCTCTGTTCCCACCGCAATGATTTCAGTCTTCATCCTCGCACCTCTTTCTTTAGCGCATGGCTTTCTGAATAATTCCGCCACCCAACACATCATCGCCAATGTAAAACACTACCGACTGACCAGGCGTCACGGCTCGTTCCGGTTCGTCAAAATTTAGCCTAATCCGTCCATCTCCTAAAGGCAAGAGAGTGGCTGCCACCTCTTTGGCATGATAGCGGATTTTAGCGGTAACACGCATCGCTTCTGTCAGTTGGGGTAATAAAATAAAATTCAAATCATCGGCAATCAGAGACGATGAAAACACGTCCTTATTACTGCCTACAAGTAATGTGTTGTTTTCCACATCCAAGGCTACCACAAAAAGGGGGCGGCCGACCGCCAAGCCTAGTCCTTTGCGCTGCCCAACTGTATAGTTAGCCAAACCCTCATGTGTGCCCAGCCGATTGCCCGCAACATCCATAATCGGTCCCGGCTTCTGTTTTAGATTAATTTCTTCCCGTAAAAACCGTTTATAATCATCATCGGGAATAAAACAAATCTCTTGGCTATCCGGCTTATCCGCCACAGACAACCCATACTCAGCCGCCATCTCCCGCACTTCGCTTTTTAAAAAATTCCCCAGTGGAAACAAGGTGTGGGCCAGCTGTTCTTGGGTCAGATTATACAACGCATACGTCTGGTCTTTACTTGCATCCCTTGCTTTTTTTAAGCGATAGCGCCCCAATAATTGGTCATATTCAATCCTAGCGTAATGACCGGTAGCAAGATAGCAGGCTTCCAGTTCAAACGCTCTTTTTAAAAGCAAATTAAATTTCATAAAGCGATTACAAGCAATACACGGATTTGGTGTATGTCCACGCCGGTATTCTTCCACAAAGTTATCAACCACCTGCAGGCGAAATGCCTCCTTAAAATTTAATACATAAAATGGAATAGACATTTTGTCTGATACACGGCGGGCATCATCAACCGCCGAGAGCGAGCAACAGCCACGTCCGGCTATTTTTGCGTCTTCCTCAAAGTCAGGCGATGTCCATAACCTCATAGTGACGCCAATAACATCAAATCCCTGTTCTTTCAACAGAGCAACGCAGAGCGAACTATCCACTCCGCCGCTCATGGCCACAATTACTCGCCTGTTCTTTTTCAAAGCAAAATCCGCCTCCAACTCGACTCTATCCCGTAGTATCGCCAGCGCTGCCGCTTTAAATATCCATTTTATAACCGTCTAACTGGAATAGTTTCCGCCTTGCCTGCAAATACAAGCCGCATTCCACTCTTTTTTTATGTAACGCACATCCCAAAGCATAAGGGATTGACAAATCCCGATTAATAGACCAAGCCGCCGCGTGACAGCCGCCGCCGCAAAAGAAGCGGGCAAAACAAAGCCGACATGCTTCCTTGTCAGCATGATCTACTGCAGAAAAGCGCTCCAGCACCTTACGGTTTACTTCACTATTAACATCACCGACACAAAACGCTTCCTCACCAACAAACTGGTGACAGGGATAAAGTTTTCCTTCCGGCGTAACTGCCAGATATGCCGCACCGGCACCGCAGCCCATGGCACGCTTCTTTGCACAGGGCCCTTGCTCTAAATCAAGCTCAAAGTGGAAAAAGTGAACCCTCTTCCCCTTTACTTCTTTATCCCAGAGCATCGCCGCCAGTTTCTCATACTCAGCAAAAAGTAGCGGCAAATCATCATGCCGCAACACTTCATCAGCTTCTGGCGACAAAACAGCCGGCTCCAGCGAAATCCGGTCAAAGCCTTGGTCGATCATTGCCTGGATATCATCCGTGAAGTCCAGATTATGACGTGTATATGTACCGCGCAAATAATAATTCTCACCACCCCGTCCAGAGACAATCGTTCTGCAGTTCCGGAGCACTTGCTGCCAACTACCGCCGCCACCAAGTGTTTTACGCATCCGGTCGTGTACCTCCTCCCGCCCGTCCAGAGATAATACAATGCTTATATTTTCTCCGTTCAAATATTCCCGCACTTCAGGCGGAATCTGCAGCGCGTTGCTCGTTACAGTAAATTTTAGAAGTTTGCCAAGCGCTTCTCCTCGTTGCCTGGCGTAATTCACCGTATCTTTTAAAACCTGAAAATTCAGGAGAGGTTCTCCGCCGAAAAAGTCTATTTCGCAGTGTTTTCTTCCCTTGCTGGCTACAAGCAAAAAATCCACAGCCTTTTTTGCAACATCAAAAGACATTAGTCCCCGTTTCCCACCATAATAGCCGGCCCCGGCAAAGCAGTAGCGACATCGCAAATTGCAATCGTGCGCTAAGTGCAGACAAAGCGCTTTCACTACTCCGTCGAAAGACAGCTCCATTGCCCTGGGTGCACTAAAGAGCAAATCTTTTTCCCGTAGTTCAATTATCTCACTTAAGACCTGTACCCCAATTTCCGCTCCAAATTTCAGGTTAAGTTCAGCCTCCACCGCTAGAAGCTCTCCACCTGCCGCTAACTGCTGTACAGCCCAAAAGGCAGCGCTATCGAGCAGATGTAAAGCGCCGCTCTCCACATCTAAGGCTAACTTTAGCCCATGCATTTCGAATGTATGAATCATCTGACATCCTCTTTCTAAGTAAACTTTTGCTTTTGAATCGCAACAAGAATAAGGGGGAATCTCCCTTAACAACCACCTTGACTACAAGAAAAACGCTTCGCGCTTTTTAACATAAGACGCGTTTTTCTTGTTCTTTAGGGGGCTGCCTCCCCTTCGACGGGTCTTCGAGCCTGACTACCCCGCAAGAATAAGGGGGAATCCCCCTTAAAACCCCCATCGGCTAGGAAAATTAGCTGACCAATGATGATATAATTTCCTAGCCGACAAAAAAAAGTAGTCGGCGACTACTTTTTCCTGTTCACTTGTCAGCTTTCTCTCTTTCGCAAACTTGGTTTCCCACAGTACAAGAAGTTTTACAGGCAGACTGGCAGGAAGTGGGACACTCTCCGCAACCAGTACCGGCCGCAAATCCTTTACCCGCATCAGGATTGACAGTCAAAATATGCTTTTTCTCCACGTTGTTCCCTCCTTGAAAGATTACAGTTCGATTATAGCACAGTTGAGAAAGGCGGTAAAGTTAGGCGACAAATTATCGCCACCACGATGACGCCACTGTAAAAATACCGCTTGCGCGGTATTTTTACAGTATTTTTATCGCTTTCTCTTGTCTGTGCTCAGGAACAAAATTTACGCTTCATTTAATTCTTTTAACAAACTATCAAGATCAATCCGGTGGGCCATGGCTGCCTGAGCAATGTTCTCCCCAGCAGCAGAAGCACAGCCGAGGCAATGCATCCCGTGACGCATCAGCACCTGGGCATTCTTAGGATTTTGGCGTAATACTTCTGCAATTGTAGAGTCCTTAGTCACTTTCTTTTCATGATGACTCACGTAATCCACCCCTTTAATT